>JBJKSV010000603.1:0-5622 GCA_046703605.1 Limisphaerales bacterium | reverse complement strand
CGAGTTCATCCACGTGCCGGCGAGCGGGTTTGCCAACCAGGGCGGGGTCAACAGCCATGTGTTGCTGGGCCTGCCATTGCTGATGGAAGTGCCAGGTGTGGCGTGGATGGCCATCACGGAGGCAGACCTGCACAATTACGCCGCCATGTACCTGGTAAACAGCTCGGGCGGTTGGTCGGCGCGCGGGTTCGAGTCGCGCCTTGCGCCCCAGGTCGGCAATACCAATCTCTGCGTGACAGGCGCGCTGCCGCATCATTCGGCCTGGAGAGTGCTCATGGTAGGCGACCAGCCGGGCCGGCTGATTGAATCGACGGTCATCACCAGCCTGAACCCGCCCTCGAGGATCAAAGACACCTCCTGGATTCATGCCGGAAAGACGGCCTGGGACTGGTGGAGCGGCAGCATGGGACCCGATGGCAAGAGCGCATTCACGACGGACACGATGAAGTATTACGTCGATTTCGCCGCCCAATCCGGCTTCCGCTACATGCTCATCGACGCCGGTTGGTCGGGACGCAACATCACGCGGATGAACGGGCGGGTGGATGTGCCGGCGGTGGTGCGCTACGCGGCGGCCAAAGAAGTGAAGGTGTGGATTTGGATCTCTTATAGCCAGGCCAACCGGGAGATGGACCAAGCCTTCCCGCTCTACGAGAAATGGGGAGTCGCAGGGGTGAAAATCGATTTTGTCGAGCGTGATGACCAGGCGGGGATAGCATTTTACTATCGCGCGGCGAAGACCGCGGCACGGTGTCATTTGATGGTCGATTTCCACGGCTGCACCAAGCCCACAGGCATGGACCGCACTTACCCGAACGTGATGGGTTACGAGGCGGTCCTGGGGCTGGAGCAATCCAAGGCGGGCAGCCGCGACAATCCCCATCACCGCTTGGTCGTTCCCTTCACCCGCATGCTGGCCGGGCGCATGGATTACACGCCGGGCGGTTTCGATAACGTCACCAAGGCGGAGTTCGTGGCGCGCGGACACCACCCGATGGTCATGGGCACGCGGGCGCAGCAATTGGCGATGTATGTTGTGTATGAATCCCCATTTCAGATGGTTTCCGATTGCCCGCAGGATTATGAGGGCCAGCCTTCGTTCCAGTTCATCAAGGACGTGCCGGCCACCTGGGACGAGACCAAAGTGCTCAACGGGCTGCCTGGCAGGTACATCACCGTCGCACGCCGGCACGGCTCGGTCTGGTATCTGGGAAGCATGTGCAGTTGGGAACCGCGCCAGCTCGATTTGCCCCTGACCTTTTTAGGAAAAGGCCGGTATGAGGCCGAAATCTATGCCGACGCCGATGACGCCAACACCGCGCCCAAACACGTTCGGATTGAGAAACGCGAGGTCACCCGCAAGACGCATCTCACGGCCAAATTGGCTTCAGCGGGCGGATACGCCGTGCGCCTGGTCCCGCTGCGCTGATTTTTCTAGCCATCGGCGGGCGCAGGAGCTATACAGAAGGCGTTCTTTGAAAGGCAAAGCAAACACAGCCAGGCGTCAGGGAACCCCGTGAAAAGCGGGGACGGTTACGCCACTGTAACGGGCTACAAGCTCCCATGGCCACTGATCCAGTGATCGGGAAGGCGGGAGCGAGGTTGAAGCCCGGAGTCAGGATATCGGCCCGGTTGTGCTCGTCATGGCCCCGCGTTGCGGGGTCAGCTTCTCCGTAAAGAGAAGGATGAGGCCAGCCCCGGGCGCGGGCGCGCATGGGGACTTGTCGGATGGCTGCCATTCGCGATTTGCCGGCGCCGGAAGGTTGCTCCTCTCGGCCCAGCGCTGGTCTCTCAATCATTTACCGCAGTGAGTATTGAAAGATCAGCATGTTCAAATTCCAGTCGTTCGCGCTGGCCCTGGCCGGCGCTCTATTCGTTTCTGTAGTTGCCCCGGCCCCAATTCGGGCTGCGGGCGTTGACCTCGTTGCCGAAGACTTCGCGCAATCGCCCGACTCCCGAGGCTGGATGGCCACTGGGGATACTAACCTGTTCGGGTGGAACCAGGCGGGGCAGAACCTCGCCGTCACGTGGGACTCCTCCAAGCCCAACAGCTTCTTCTATCACCCCATCGGCAGGACGTTGACCCGGAGCAATGATTTCACACTGACATTCGACCTGGTTCTCAATGACGTTGCGATTGGAACCGATCCCGGCATGCCGTACACGTTCGAACTGGCCTTGGGACTCATCAATCTCTCGAAGGCTACCAACGCGGATTTCCTGCGCGCCACCGGCTTCAACTCCCCCGACCTGGTCGAGTTCGACTACTTTCCTGATTCAGGCTACGGGGCAACCGTCGCCGCAACCCTCATTTCCGACAATAACGAGTTCAACAGCGGCGGCTATGGCTTTCCGCTCGAACTGACAACCGGTGACCTGTTCCATGTCCAGATGCATCTCGATGCGGCCACACAAGATTTGACGACCACCGTCACGCGCAACGGACAGCCCTTCGGCCCAATCCCCGACGCTCTCCTGGGAACCAACTTCAGCGATTTTCATGTGGACTGCCTGGCCCTCTGCAGTTACTCCGATGCCGGCCAGGACCCCTCGTTTGCCGGCTCCATTCTCGCCCACGGCGCCGTCGATAATCTCTCGTTGAGCGTGCCAGTTCCGGCAGGCTCCCTGGCGGGAGGGTTCTCGCGCGGCGCCTTTCAGGTCCGCTTCGACAGCCTTACGAATTGGGTCTATACGCTTGAACGGACGAAGGATTTCTCAAGCTGGGATGAGCTCCCACCTACGGTGAACGGAACCGGAGCCGAGATGGTGTTATCAGACACGAACGCGCCGTCCGGCGCCGCCTTTTACCGCGTCAAAGCGGGGACACAGTGAGCGATAAAGTCCAAAAACCGCGCTTTCTGGGACGAGCCATAGGTGGCCAAGAGCGAAAACACGGCGACGTTTCCCGCAGATCACCCTGCTCTCCAATCGCAAATCGCAAATCGCAAATCGCAAATCATGACTGCGTCATCCCATTACGCCCCGGAGCACTAGACCCGGTCGCCTTCACGCTGGTGGAGTTGCTCGTGGTGGTTGCGATCATCGGCCTTCTGGCGGCGATGCTATTGCCCGCGCTGGCTCGGAGCAAGGCCTCGGCGCAGCGCATCAAGTGCCTCAGCAACCTGCACCAGCTCGGGCTGGCAACCCAGATGTATTGGGATGATAACAGCGGGAACTGTTTCCGCTACGGTGGCGGGGCCAGCAATGGCGGACAGCTTTATTGGTTCGGATGGATCGGTTCAGGTCCGGAAGGCCAGCGCGCCTTTGACGCCACGCCCGGCGCCCTCTACCCCTATTTGCGAGGCCGGGGAGTGGAGGTCTGTCCCGCTTTTCAATACGCCGCTGCGGATGTAAAGCTCAAAGCGACCGGGGCGACCTACGGCTATGGTTACAATCTCTATCTCTCGACGCCGCTTTCAAGACCGGCCTTCAACATCGGTTGGCTGCGCGAGCCCTCCAACCGGGGGCTGCTGGCCGACGCGGCGCAGGTCAACACATGGCAAGCGCCCGCATCCCCAACCCATCCGATGCTGGAGGAATGGTATTACATCGATAACAGCACCAACCAGCCCAATGTCCATTTCCGTCATCAGCAAAAGGCACAGCTCGTTTTCTGCGACGGCCACGTGGACGCGCTGGGATTTTTCCCCGGGTCAATCGACAACCGCTTGCCCTCCGCCTGTGTTGGAAGGTTCAGTCCCGAAATCCTGGCAGGTCAGGGTCGATGACTACCGAGGGGGGTCTTAATGGACTCCACGACACGCTCGGCCGGATCTGGCTTCCTCCCGGCAAAAGACTCCGCTACAGTCAGGTCATGCAGACAAATGTTGAGTTGCGCCGCCATTTTGCCAGTGATAATTACGCCGGGATTTGCCCCGAGGCTTTTGAGGCGATGACCCAGGCCAACCAGGGCCACGAGGTCAGCTACGGGGAAGATACCTGGACGGCCAAGGCGTCGGACCTGATTCGGGAGGTGTTCGAGACCGATTGCGAGGTCTTCTTCGTGTTTAACGGCACTTCGGCCAACTCCCTTTCGTTGGCGTCCCTCTGTCAGTCTTACCACAGCATTCTCTGCCACGAAATAGCCCATGTGGAGGGTTCGGAATGCGGGGCGCCGGAGTTCTTCGCGAATGGGACGAAGGTATTGCTGCTGCCGGGGGCCGGCGGAAAGATTGATCCCAAATCCATCGAGCGCGCCGTCAATAGGCGGGCGGACATCCATTTTCCCAAGGCGCGCGCTTTGAGCGTGACGCAGGTGACCGAAGTCGGCACCGCCTATTCATTGGATGAATTGGGCGCCCTTGCCGATGCCGCCCGGCGTTTCAACCTCCGCATCCAGATGGACGGCGCGCGCTTTGCCAACGCCGTCGCTGCCCTGGGGGTCGCGCCCAAGCAAATCACCTGGCAGGCTGGGGTGGATGTGCTCTGTTTTGGCGGCAGCAAGAACGGAATCGCGCTGGGAGAGGCGGTGGTGTTTTTCAACCGCGAGCTGGCCCATGAGTTCGACTATCGC
The DNA here is from genome assembly GCA_046703605.1 of Limisphaerales bacterium. Classification (GTDB taxonomy): domain Bacteria; phylum Verrucomicrobiota; class Verrucomicrobiia; order Limisphaerales; family UBA8199; genus JAJYHY01. The sequence continues at coordinate 1,109 of JBJKSV010000603.1, read as the reverse complement.
TGCAAGCAAGGCGGGCAACTCGCCTCGAAGATGCGCTTTCTCTCGGCGCCCTGGGTCGGAATGCTTCAGGACGGCGCCTGGCTCCGGCACGCCGCCCATTCCAACGCCATGGCCAGGCGCTTGGAAGCCGCCATCCGCCCTCTGCCAGGCATCCGGATTTCCTACCCCGTGGACAGCAACGCCGTTTTCGCCAGAATTCCGGATGAGGTGGTCGAGGGAATGCACCAACGGGGCTGGCGGTTCTATACGCGGATAGGCGGGTGGGATGAGTCGCGGTTGATGTGCAGTTGGGACACCACGACCGAGGATGTCGATGCGTTTGCGGCGGACCTGGGAGAACTGATTCGACATGGCTGCCGAGAGGGCGTACGCTGAACTTATGATGGATGATCCAATTGCCAGATACGTACTGACGCTCCTGAATCTGGCCGAGCAGGACCGCGCCTCGGAGTTGCTCATCTCCGCGTCCGATGCGGCAGGGTCCGCAATCCGGTATAAGGTCGCCGGCACGTGGCACGCTCTCTCGCCCCCGCCTCCGCACGTTCTAACGGGCCTCAGGACGGAGCTTGGGCGGTTGGCGGATTTTCGAGAAGCAGCCTTCCCGAAGGAGGGCCTCATCGATGCGCCTCTTTCAGGGGTTCGTCTGCGGTGGCGCGTGCGTGTGGCGGCGGCGGACGCCGACTACGTGCTTACGCCCGCTTAGTGGGAGGGACGCCGGTGCTGTTCCGGACGATGAGACTGACAGGAAGCGGCTTGGGTGTGGGGCGCCGGCCCAGGAGGACCTGCCGCATGGCGGCCACCGCGTCGGAACCGAGCCGGGAGACTGGTTCGTTAAGGGTGGTTAACGGAACGCGGAAACATTCTCCAGCCTGCGTATTGCCGAAGCCGGCCAGCGAGATGTCTCGAGGAATCCGGAGTCCCCGGCTCTCAAGGACGTCGGCGCAGCCAAGGGCGACGGAGTCGTTGACCGCCTGAATGGCGGTGGCGGGGCAGGATTCATTGAGCAACTGGCGCGTGGCGCGCCGTCCGTCGTCGATGGAGTGGCCGGTCTGGAAGACGAGTTTGTCATCCGCTTCGAGGCCGGCATCTCTCAAGGCCAGGCGATAGCC
>JBJKSV010000602.1:0-4113 GCA_046703605.1 Limisphaerales bacterium | reverse complement strand
ATCGAGGCAAGGAAGAGAATTCCAATCCCAAAAACGATCAGCAGCGATAACAGCCGGTCCAGCACGACCCCCACAATGCCGCGGCCGGGTTTTGCCTTCACGTTCCAAATCACGTTGAGCGAGGTCTTGAGCTGTCCAAATACTCCGGTGGCGCCGACGAGCAACACCGCAATCCCAACGGCCGTGGCAATGATGCCTCCCCGCGCCCGCTGTTGCGCCTGCATCATCGATTTGACCATCCCCGCGGCACGCGTCCCCGCAACGCCCTGTATCTGGTTCAACAGTTGCTGGCGGGTGCCGTGTTCGCTGAACACCAGCCCAACAACCCCCACCAGAATAATTAACAGCGGTCCGAGCGAGAAAATGGCATAATATGCCAAAGCGGCCCCGAGCGTCAGCGCCCGGTCCTCGATGAACTCATTCACCGTCCCCTTGATGATGGCCCAAGCCTTCTTCACCTTCTTACCATGCCCAAAGCCTCCTGGTTCCACAAAGGGGTACTTCGCCGGAGTTTGGCCTGCGATAATGCCCCCATGTCTCCTCGTTCGCGCACTCGGCGATACCCCTCCAGGTGAAGGCGATGCGCTCAGCCGCCTCTCCCGCGGCCCCCCCCGGAGCGCCCCCGTCGGTCGCTTTGGGTTTCCTTGCGCTTTCAGCCCCAAAGTCAGAATTGCTAAAACAGGCTACAAGATAGTTGACTGCGGGGGGGCTTTTCGGTTCAATTCACTTCGCTTATGCAAATTGAGAGCTTAAAAGTCTTTTGTGACTTGGCTGAAACCGAAAGCTTTACCAAAGCCGCGCAGATCAATAGTGTGACCCAATCTGCGGTCAGCCAAACCATCAGCGCGCTGGAGCGGCAGTTCAAGTCGCTCCTCATTGAGCGGAGCAAGAAGAACTTCCGCCTCACTCCCGAAGGGGAGGTTCTCTATGATTACAGCAAGCGCATCTTGCAGGGGTATGACGCGCTGCACAGCAGGCTCCAGGAGCTTGAGGGAGTTATCTCCGGCAATATCCGGGTGGCGACCATCTACAGTATCGGGCTCCACGTGCTGCCGCCCTATCTGAAGAAATTTCTTAAACTCTATCCGACCGTCAATGTGCATGTGGAGTATCGGCGGGCTAACCAGGTCTTCGAGGATGTCCTGGGCAACGTGGTGGACCTGGGAATGCTGGCCTATCCCTCCCGGGATTCACGGCTCGAGATTGTGGCATTGCGCAAGGAGCCGCTGGTGCTCATCTGCCACCCCGACCACCCCCTGGCCAAGCACTCTTCCATCAAGACCAAGGCCATCAATGGCCAGCGGTTTATCGGGTTTGAACCCGACATCCCCACCCGAAAGGCCCTGGATAAAGTCTTCAAGGAACACGATGTCTCCGTGGATTACGTTATGCAGTTCGACAACGTCGAAACGGTCAAGCGCGCCGTGGAGATCGACTCGGGCGTGGCGATTGTGCCCGAAGCCACCATCCAGCAGGAGCAGGCCAACCAGACCCTCGCCGCCGTGAAGATCGACGATGGCGATTTCACCCGGCCCCTTGCGGCCATTTACAAACGGAGCCGGGTGCTCTCTCCGGCAATGAAAAAATTCATTAGCCTGCTCAAGGAACTGTAAGCTTTTGGAGCGCCTCGCGGCCGCCGATGCCCGAGGCCCTCGCCTCTTCCTTGCAGCCCATAATCAATCGCCTGTTCCGACCTGCTGCTATCGCAAGCAAATCGTGAAACGCGAGTCCTATCTCCCAAGCTCCGTGCCCCCAGGGGCGCCTCGCGTTTCATGGTTTGCCTTTCACGCCGCTAACCGCCTTCCCTCGGCCCTGGCTCTATTTCTGGCCTTCGCCGGACTCAGCGGCTGCCGCTCGATGCGTCCAGGGACGCTCGTGCCGCGTAAAGGCGACGAAATCGTTGTGGCGGGCCAATTCATCCATACCGGAACCCGTGTGGTCCTTTGGATGGACCCCGGCGGCTATGACGCCTACCGCGTCGAGCGGCGGTTCAGTCCGCTCGATGAATCCGATTGGGTGGATTCACAGGCCCAGGACCGCCACCTGACCACTCCCAACCGCTACGGATTGAGACAGCACGGCCTGACCGCGGCCGAAATCGAACGTGTGCGAGGCGGAGGCTGGGACCTGCCGACCCTCCAAAAGGTGGTCGATCAATTTGTCATCCACTACGACGCCTGCGGAACCAGCCGCCAATGTTTCAAGGAACTCCAGGACGTGCGCGACCTGAGCGTCCATTTCCTCCTCGACCTGGATGGCACGATCTACCAGACGCTCGACCTCAAAGAACGAGCCTGGCACGCCACCACCTCCAACGACCGCTCCGTCGGCATCGAAATCGCCAACATCGGCGCCTACCCTCTCAACCAGAAGAACCCCTTGAACCAATGGTACGCCCGGGACGGCCACGGCGGCACGCGCATCACTATCCCGGCCCGCTTCGGCGACGGCGGCATCCGAACCAGGCACTTTGTCGGCCATCCAGCGCGGCCCAAACCCATTATCGGCATCGTTCAGGGCAGAAGGCTCATCCAATACGACTTCACCCCCCAGCAATACGAGGCCCTCATCAAGCTCACAGCCACGCTGGCCAGGATCTTTCCCAAGCTCAAGTGCGATTGTCCCAGGGATGCCCAGGGCAACCTCATCACTCACAAGCTCTCCAATGCACGGCTTAAGAACTATCAAGGCATCCTCGGCCATTTCCATATCCAGACCGATAAGGTAGATCCTGGCCCCGCCTTCCAATGGAATTACGTCATCAGCGGCGCTCGACGCCTCCTTAACGGCGGCATGTCCCCCATGGCTAACCAGGTCAGCCTCGGCCACATGCGCCGCCGCTTTTGACCCCGCCAGGACCGGGGTTCTCGGCTGTTCCCGCGGTTCACCAGGGGATTTGGATTGGCGGATCTCTGTGAATGTAGTAAGTTGTATTTGACGTTGCGAGACCGCGGGCGTCACCATCATGAACCGGCTGCTTCTCCAACTTCAAAAGAAAGCAGACCGCCGGCGCATCGAAGATTGGTGTGGCGGCGACTACCATCTCTTGCTGCCAGACATGGAACATCCACTGGCCGGCGAGTTCGACTTGGCTGTTATTGACGGCCCATCCCTCAAACGCTTGCGAACGCAGGTGCGTGCCTTAAGGAAAGCCGAGGAGCCGGTATTCCTGCCCTTCCTGCTCCTGACCGTGCGCCGACGCGGCCTCCTGCCGGCGCGGCACCTCGGCCTGCTGGTGGATGACGTCATTGTGCGTCCCATGCATCAGAAGGAATTCCTGGCGCGCATCGCGAATCTGCTGCGCATGCGGCGGTTGTCCCTCGAACTTAAGAAGGAGCACGACCGCGTCATGAGGTTGGCCGTTACCGACGACGTCTCCGGCTTCCACAACACCCGCTACCTGCACCGCTATCTCGACCGCGTCATCGAGGCCCGCAACGCCAATCCTCCCAGCATCTGCCTGGTCTTCTTTGACCTTGATAATTTCAAGGGCCTGGTGGACGCCCACGGCCATCTCCTCGGCTCCAAAGCCCTCAAGGAGGTCGCCCAGACCGTCTCACGCGTTCTGGACGAAGACGACCGCATCGTGCGTTACGGCGGCGACGAGTTCATTGTCATCCTGCCCCGCCAGACTAAGGAGGAGGCCCTGGCAAAGGTTGCCCGGATGCGCGAGACCATCGCCGGCAGTCCTTTCCTCCACAAAGAGCACATCAACGCCCATCTCACCGCCTCTTTCGGCCTCGCCGCCTTCCCGATCGACGCCAAGGATAAACACCAACTCCTGGCCGAAGCCGACCGCTGCCTGTTCCAGAGCAAGACCCGAGGCAAGAATCAGATCACCTTCACCGAACTCGATCAGGCCGCCTGAATTGACAGCAACGAACCGGAAATCTCCGCTGGAGTCCTGCACCCACACTCGCATTTGGCCTTGCGTGATTTTCCGCGCGTCTTCGCGCAGTCCGCGGTCCCTTTGTGGCCCGCCGCCTCTCAAAACTGGCCCAGATTGACGACCTCCATCACTTCGTCACCCATCGCGATGCCGTAAAGCTTCTGACGGCTCAGGAACGTAATGACCGACGGCGCCAGATAGACACTGGCCACCGCCGCGCATAC
>JBJKSV010000601.1:0-5027 GCA_046703605.1 Limisphaerales bacterium | reverse complement strand
TTGGCTTTTCGGCGCTCGTCGAGATCCGCCTGTTCGCGGATCAACTCTTGCCGGATCTTCGCCTTGGCCTCCTCGGGGGTTTTGCCGAAGGTGGTGTAGTTCGTCCCCATCCGATCAAAGGCGGCATCTACCTCGTCGGCCAGGTTGGTCTTGGCCAGTTCAGATTCGGCCTGGGCCATCGAATTGGAAATGGGAAACTCCACGTACTTCACCTGCACCCGCTCCGGGATGCGGTAATCGGCCAGATGATTGGAATAGAATTGCGAGAGGCTGTTGGGGTTGACGGGGATCTTGGCGACGTAGTTGGAGGCCTCAAAGAAGACGGCTTCGGTCGCCAGTTCCTGGTATTGGCGGGCATAGAGTTCTTTGGCTTCGTCGGGGGGGACCAGCAGGCCGCTGACCGCCACGGTTGAAATCAACTCCTGGTGTTCGAGAAGTTGCCGGACAAACCGCTCGAAATCGGAGGCCTGGAGGCCGCGCGGGGCGAGGACCTCGGTGATGAAGGCCTGGGGAGAAGAGACGCCGGCGCGCTGAAACCGGGTGAGCATAGCGCGGGCGAAGTCGGCCACCATTTCCGGGCTGACGTGAAGGCCGAGTTGCTCCGATTTCTGGTTGAGCAGCAGCCAGAAATAGGTCTCACGATTCAGGTCGAAATGGCTGTCTTTCGTGGACTGGCTGTCCGGCCACTGGCCCCGGTTGAAGAAGTATTGCAGGCTCACCTCACGCATGGCCTGGCGGAACTGCTCTTCGCCGATGCGCTCGCCATTAATCGAGCCGAGGTTGGCGGGGCCGCCTCCCGCGCTCATCCGAGTATAGGGTGAGAAAAAGACGACGAAGCTGACGACGGTAATTGCAATAATGAATATCCACAGCCACGTCTGATGTTTTCGAATTGTCCCAAACATAAATCTACTTCACAGTAAGAGCGCGGAACTTAACCGCGCTGCACGGGGCGGGTCAAACTCAAAATCCGCCCAGGAATTCTCATCGTACGCCGCCCGAACCACGAATGCACACCAATAAAGAGGAATTGGGGGCTGAATCGCCTTCATTAATGTCAATTCGTGGTTGTACCGGGGCCAGCGTGGGAACTGCTTAAATCCGCCCTTTGGCGCTTTACAGCCTCAGCCCGGTTTGCCAACCTCTGCACTTATGTTGAAGAAGTATCTGCCGGTTCTCATTCTGCCGCTGTTGGTGGCCGGTTGCTCGACGACCATCACCAATCTCACGCCGCAATTGCAGACTCGCAGGGCGGACAACCTCTACCCGGTCGCGGTGGCGCTGGATAGCAGCCAGCAGACACTATTATGGGAGACCATTCGCCCGCGGGTGCTGGTCGATAACACATCCTACGCGATGCAGCCAACCCCCTTCATGACCAATCGGTGGGAGGGCCTGTTGCCGGTGCCCGCCTCAGAGGATACCGTCCGTTACCAGTACCAGTTCAATTACGACTATAATGCGATAGGCGGGCCGAAATCCGCCAGCCTGCTTTCACCGCAATACATCCTGCGGGTCGTTCCCCAACCGGCTCCGACCGATTAGTCCCGGTAACTGGAGGTCGCGCCAGCAAGGGCGGAACGCGCTTCCCGGCACGTCGACCTTTCACACTATGTCAAATACAATACTCGTTGGCGCCCAATGGGGCGATGAAGGCAAAGGCAAAATCATTGATGTGCTCACCGAATCGGCTGACGTGGTGGTGCGCACCCAAGGCGGCAATAATGCCGGGCACACCGTCCATATCAAGGGCCAAAAGTACATTCTGCATTTGGTGCCTTCGGGCATCCTGCGCAAGAACAAGGTCTGCGTCATCGGCAATGGAGTGGTGGTGGACCCTGTGGGCCTGGTTGAGGAGTTGGAGGGGTTGTCCAAGCTGGGCATCAAGATCAAGAACAACCTGCACCTGAGCGAGACGGCGCACCTTGTCCTGCCGTACCACTGCGAGCTGGATTCCCAACGCGAGCTGGTCAAGGGCAAGAACAAGATCGGCACAACTAAGCGCGGCATCGGCCCCGCCTATGCCGATAAGGCGGCTCGAACGGGACTTCGGGTGCTGGACCTCATTCAGCCGGAACGGTTCAAGGCAAAGCTCGCGGAGCGGGTCCGGGAGAATAACGGAATTCTGAAGACCTTCGGCGCTAAGCCCCTCTCCTTTAAGAAAGTCCACGACCAGTACCGCGCGGCGGGCGATTACCTGAAGCGGTTTGTGACCAACACGGTCATCCTGCTCCACGAAGCGGCTCAACGGGGCGACAACATCCTGTTCGAGGGGGCGCAGGGAACTTTTCTGGACATCGACCACGGCACCTATCCGTTCGTCACGTCTTCCAATACCACCGCCGGAGGCGCCTGCACCGGCTCAGGCGTCCCTCCCCACCGAATCGACCGAGTCGTAGGGGTCATGAAGGCCTACACGACACGAGTGGGCGAGGGCCCGTTGCCGTCCGAAAACGCGGAGATTGCCGATATGCTCCACGCAATGGGCCGCGAGTTTGGCGCCACGACGGGCCGTCCGCGGCGTTGCGGGTGGTTTGACGCAGTGGCGACGCGGCATGCCCGCATAGTCAACGGCATTGACGAGTTGGCCGTGACCAATTTGGATGGCTTGGACTCCGTGCAGACTATCAGGATTTGCACCGCCTATCGCGATGGCCGCAGACGTCTGGATTACGTGCCCAACGATGTGGAAGTCCTGGCGCGATGCGAACCCATTTACACGGAATTCGCCGGCTGGATGGCCCCCACTCACCAGGCCACAAAATGGAAGGAATTGCCTCTCCGGGCTCGCGAGTATCTCAATACAATCGCGGACCTGACCGGCGCCAAACTCAAGATTGTCTCGGTAGGTCCTGGGCGCGAGCAGACCATCTTTGTCGGATGACCGCCCAGGCCGCCCATCTCAGCCCTCAAGCCAGGGCGGCCTTGCCCCGGCACGTGGCTATCATCATGGACGGCAACGGACGCTGGGCGCGACAAAGGCATCTGCCTCGAATCGAAGGTCATCGGGTCGGAGCGGAATCGGCCCGGGCCATTATCCGGGTGGCGGGAGAGTTGGGGCTGAAATACCTCACACTCTACGCCTTCTCCGTCGAGAATTGGAACCGGCCTAAGGAAGAGGTGGATGCGCTGATGAAATACCTGGTGCATTACCTCAAGACCGAGACACCGGAACTCAACAAGAACAATGTCCACCTGGAGGTCATTGGCCAGATCTATCGCCTGCCGGAGGCGGTCCAGGAGCATCTGCAGAAATCCATTGCCACCCTGTCCAAGAACAACGGACTGACCCTCGTCATGGCCCTGAGCTACGGCGGGCGCACCGAGATTGTTGACGCCACGCGCAGCATCGCCAAGCAGGTTAGGGCCGGTGGGCTCGACCCCGCCGAAATCACCGAGTCCGTCTTCGCGCAGCACCTTTACACGCGCAATTTCCCAGACCCGGACCTGCTGATTCGCACCAGCGGCGAGATGCGGGTGAGCAATTTTCTGCTCTGGCAGATCTCTTATGCCGAATTGGTGCTCACGCCCACTTTGTGGCCCGACTTCCGCAAGCCACAATTCTACGCCGCCCTGGAAGAATACAATCGCCGCCACAGGCGGTTCGGCGGCGTATGACCGAACCACCGGCAACACCCCCGCCTTCAAAGCGGAAGATCTTTGCCCGGCGGCTGAGCAGTACGGTTGTGTTGTGGGCGCTGGTCCTGGGGGCCTTGTTCTCGGGCAATCGATGGATCTCGGATTATGGCTTTTTGGCGGTCATGATCCTCTTGGCCTTGTTCGGCCTGATCGAATTCTACGGCTTGGTCGAGAAACGCGGGTTTGTTTGCTTTAGGCTCTGGGGCGTGCTCGGCGGCCTCCTGTTGATGATCGGGACCTTCTTGAACCTCACTGGCGTTGTTGGCAGGTCCGGTTCCCCGGCTCGCGTCAATGACTTTGAGACCAGCTTTCTGATCCTGTTCGTGCTCGGGCTTTGCCTGCGTCAGTTTCTTTCCAAGTGCCAGGGGTCGGGGTTGATGGCGGTTTCAACCACGCTGTTCGGGTTGATGTATGTGCCATACCTGCTCAACTTCATGCAGAAGATCAATTTCTTTCCCGGAGTGGAGGGGCACTACTTCCTTCTCTATTTTGTGCTCATCACCAAATTCAGCGATACTGGGGCCTATTCTGTCGGGTCACTCATCGGCAAACACAAGATGATCCCCCGGGTCAGCCCCGGCAAGACGTGGGAGGGGTTTGGGGGAGCAATTCTCTTCTCGACCGTCGCCAGCCTCATCTTCGTCCATTTCCTCAGGTCGAGAATGGTCGGAATGAACTGGCGGCACGCCATCATTCTCGGGGTTGTGCTGAGCGTGTGCGCGGTGGTTGGAGACCTCATCGAATCCATCTTTAAACGGGAGGCGGATGTCAAAGATTCCGGACATTTCTTTCCTGGAATTGGCGGTGTACTCGACTTGCTGGACAGCTTATTGTTTAATGCCCCCATCATGTATCTCTACTTGCGGCATGTGTTGACTCCCCCGTGAGCAAACCTCGACCATGAAGAACGTCGTCTTACTGGGCAGCACCGGCTCCATCGGCACGAGCACGATCAAGGTCGTCAACGACCTGCCTGACCGGCTGCGGTTGGTCGGGCTGGCAGCCGGCAATAATGTCGAACTGCTCCTGGAGCAGACCCTCCGCCACCGGCCCGCGGCCGTCTCCATTGCCGACCCTTCCAAGGCCGCCTCCCTCCGTGACGCCCTGGGCACCGCAACCGAAGTCCTTTCGGGCCCGGAGGGATTGGTTCGGCTCGCCACGATGCCCGGCGCCGATGTCGTGCTCATTGCCATCGTGGGCACCGCCGGTTTGCGCCCTGCTTTGGCCGCAATTCGCGCCGGACGTGATATTGCGGTCGCCTCCAAGGAAATCCTGGTGATGGCCGGGGAGATCGTCATGAGCGAGGCTCGCAAATACGGCGTCCGCGTGCTGGCGGTGGACAGTGAGCATTCGGCCATCTTTCAGTGCCTGGACGGGAAACCGTCCGG
>JBJKSV010000600.1:0-4640 GCA_046703605.1 Limisphaerales bacterium | reverse complement strand
GGACCAATGGCTGGGACCGTGCCTACGCGCGGGCAGATACGGATAGAGAAAGGCAACGAAGCGCCATGAAATCAGATCGACCATCGAACGCCGAAGACTGGACGACGACAGAGCGCGCCGACATGTCCGTCGGCGCCACGTTGGCCGAGGACATCGGCGACCGGCTCAAATGCGACTCTGGCAGCCTCTTCACGGAAGTTCGGCAGGACGCTCCTCTCGGCAAACCCAATGAGCTGGTCGTCACCGCCGCCATCACCAAGTACGAGCCCGGAAGCAAGTTCGCCCGGGCCATGCTGGCGGGATTGGGGGCGGCAAGCCTAAAGGGCGAACTGATACTCAAACAAGGGGACAATGAAAAGGTCGTGATGACCGCCCCCTTCGACAAACTCTGGGCTTGGGGCGGAACCCTGGGCGCCAGCAAAGGCATCAATGAAATGCCCACCCAAGTCGCCGCCGCCTCCGCCGCCACCATCGCCCGATCCAAAGGCTTGAGCCGAAGAAATGATTCAACCCGCCGCAGGCGGGCATAAAACGCGGACGACCAAAAGAAGACTATGCGCTAACAACAAGCACCAAAACAAGAAAGGAACTGAACACAATGAAATCCATCATACGGCAAGTTCGACAGATTCCCTCCGTGAGAGCCGGAGGCGCTCAGGCCGGAACGATTCAACATGCCCCGGCGCGTGCCGCGATGCATAGGTGGCGCGGGATCATCTGCGCCTTCGCGTTGCTCAGCACCCTGGCTGCCTCGAGCGCGGCGACGTACGTCTCCGGCACCGTCAGCGGCACGTGGTACGAGACTAACTCCCCCTATTACGTGACCGGAAACATCTTGGTGGCTCAACTGAGCATCGAACCGGGCGTGACCGTCGCCTTTACTGGCGATTACGTCTTCGAAGTCGGCGGCGTCCTCACGGCCATCGGAACAACCAATGAGCCGATCGTCTTCAAGCGAAATCCCTCGCAGGGATGGGAGGGCATCTATTTCAACTACAGCCCACCGGGCTCAAGGCTGGAGTGCTGTGTTATCTCCAATTCCGTTAACAGCGGTGTGCGGCTGCTGAACAGTACAGCCGACTTCGAGAATTGCACGATCGCCAATAACTCAGCCGGCAGGGGAGGTGGAGTCTGGGCCGACATTGCTCAAAACGATCTGTCGTTTCGCAATTGCAGCATCGTCAACAACAGCTCCAGCAAGGATGCAGGTGGAATTTACGCCGCCATGCACACAAACACGCTGGTACTGCAGGACTGCGTGGTTCGCGGCAACCTCGCAAACCCGGCCCACACCAGCTACAACGGCTGGGTGGTTGGGGGAGGGATGTGGGTCATAGGGGACTCCACGCACGGCTGCTCCACCGTCATGACCCGGTGTGTAGTCAGCAGCAACATCTGTAGCGGTGGAGCGGGCGTAGCGGCCGCCTGCTACGCTTATGGAGGCGGAGCGATCCTGCAGGCCGGGCACTTCTCCCTGGAGAATTGCACCTTCCAGGGCAACATCGCCCAGTCGTACAACAATGGGTCGTTTTCCGATCCGCGAGCGTACGGTGGTGGCATAGAGCTAAGCGGAGGGGCTTCTTCTACGGCTGTGAACTGCATCTTCTCCTCCAATGTAATGGGAGCCGCAAATGGCACTTACGGTGCGGGAGCTTACATTGAGGCAGACTCTCCGGCGAGCTTCGTTAATTGCACGTTCGCATACAACAGCCCGGAAGCCGTTAACGCCGCCGGGAGCTCGTGCAACTTGAGGAACTCAATCCTATTTTTCAACAATGGAGGTGCCGCACAAGTGGTCGGCGGCACGAAATTAAATTACTGCGATGTCCTGGGCGGATTCGCGGGAACGGGCAACATCAATTTCAATCCCATTTTCCAGAGCGCTGACGACCTTGAAATACAGGAGGGATCCCAGTGCATCGACGCGGGGGATCCCAACCCGGCCTACAACGATGTCGCGTGGCCGCCATCGCTTGGCGGCGTCCGCAATGACATGGGAGCTTATGGCGGCCCGGGGGCGGTGGGCTGGATTCCTGGGGCCGCGCCAGAGATCACTGCGCAGCCGACGGGCCAGTCGGGCTGCCACGATCAGAGTGCCCAGTTTTCGGTGCTCGCCACTGGTTCGATGCCGCTGTCATATCAGTGGTGCTCCAGCGCCGGGCCCTTGTCCGGCCAGACCAATGCCACCCTGGTTCTCTCGGGGCTGCAGGAGAGCCAAGCCGGGCCGTACTGGGTGGTGGTGTCGAACGCCTGGGGAACCGTGACCAGTTCCGTGGCGCAACTGGTGGTCTATGACGCATGCATCGATCTCAGAATGTATGCCGGCCTGACCATCTCTGGTCAGCCCGGTTCGACCTATGTCCTCAGCTACAACACCGACCTCAACAACACGAACGGCTGGGTCCCGGTCGCCACTAACGTCATGGACAGCGCCGGCTGGTTTTATCTCGACATGGATTCGCCGTTCTCGCCACAGCGCTTCTACAAGGCCGAACTGAAGCAGTAAAGAAGGCAAAGGCACTTAGAGCCGCTGCCGGGATTTGGCTTTCAGGCCGCGGCCGGCCCATGTGCGCGGCCTCCGAGCCGGCCAGAAGGTTCAGTCTTGGCAGGCGCTCTTACGGCAATAACATGAAATGCGATGGAGCACCCAGATCCTCGGATTACAAGGCAAGCGTGGGACAAAAAGTTGAAGCGAGTATGAAACTCAGAGAATTACTGACAAAGGAATCCAATCAATGAAACGCAACCGCCGTCACCATAGTTCTAGCAACCGCCGTTGGCGTATGAAATCATTACTTGCCCTTTTGTCGGTCGGATGCTGCGCCGTGCTCATGACGGGCTGTCTCGGCCCACGATACAGCGCCATGAAGGCGTCGCTACCACCCGTGGCTCAAAACAGCGGGCGGATTTTCTTTTGCCGGCCCGCAGACGAGCGGCTTAGCGGCGGCTTGCTGGTAAGCTCGTCGGATCCCGTAGTCCGGCTGAATGGCCAAAAAGTAGGCCGCGCGGAAGAGAATGGCTTTTTCTACGTGGATCGGCCTCCAGGCATCTACGAGGTGGACATTCACACCGAAGTGAAGCAGCACCTCAGCCTGACCCTGGACAAAGGGCAAATCCGCTTCGTTCGGCTTGAAGCCACGTTCGGCTTTGCCGTACAGCATATTTCCCCCGAACTCGTCGATGACGAGACGGGTGAGAGCGAGATTGCGAACTGCCACTTTTGGGACTGGTCCGGCCTCTATCCGAGGAAGGACTAGAGAAGGTCGATAGGGTAGCTGGCCAGCCATACGTCGAGCTGTTGGAATCGCAGCTTGAGCCGCTCCTTGAGCCCCATGAAATACTGGCGATTGCTCCCTGTATCCTCAACATCGACAAATACCCGCACGAGATCGTCGCGGTAAACCCGGCCCCGAAACTCCCATTGGCCTCGGATGGTCTGGGTTTCCGATGAGGCGGCGCCGAAGCGTTCCCTCAGCTCAACGAGCGTCTCCGTCACCAAGCGGCTGGGGACCCGCCTGCCGTCATTGAACCGGCGCGGAAGCAGGATCTCGTACCGGCGGTAGGAAGTGCTCATAGGTGGCAGGACCTTGGACGTGAAACGAGATCCCCTCGGAGGCAAGGTCGCCCAACGCCAACTCAGGAAGCATCAAGTCCCCGTTCGCCCAGGTCTTGAACGAATACCGATCAACTAAGTAGTCCATCGCCCTCTTCTCTGTTTCCTCGTTGTCGAACCTGATAATGACCATATTTCAAACCTACCTGCTCGGCCTTGAGAACGCAAGCCGTTGATCTCAACCGGCGTGAAGAGCAGGGACCCGGAGGATGCAACCCAGCCAGACCCCTGTGGCGTATCCATGCCTCTATGCCAACATTCTTCTTTTTTCGCAACCTTTTCCGGCGTTTTCCTCTGAATAGAGCAGAGTTCGTGCATTATCCGGGCGGCGATAAGCACCTCCGAGTAGCGGCGTCTGTCGTCGCGCGGCCTGGATTCCAGGGTCAGCGGGCAACCGCAGGACAAAAAGTTTGAGCAAACGTGAAACTCGATAACCATTAACAAAACAAATCCAATGAACGCAAAACTCAGCACAACACAAAGTGCCGTGAGAGGCCCAAACAGGCTCAGGCTTGCCGCCTCGCCCCAGCGGCGAGCGTGGGGGGGTGAGGACTCGCGCCCGGTCACCCGTGGCCTCCAAGACCGCTCGGTTGCGAGCCGGGTATCAATCCACCCTGACAACCCGCACCTGGTAGTGCGCGAGCGGGGGCACATCCGGCGCGGGAGTCCGGACGGCGGATTGGCGGAAGCCGCCTGGCCGCGTCTCCGGGCCGGTGTCACTGCGGCCCTGGCGGCGTTGTTGCTGGTGCTTCCGGCCCGCTGCGTTGCTGAAGGGTGCTGGTGCCAAACGGCGGGAGCGACGGCGACCGTCACCAGCGGGTTCGTGACCGGCGTTACGGTGACCGACGGCGGCTGCGGCTATTCGGTCCCTCCCGAGGTAACGTTTGTTGGGGGCGGCGGGAGCGGGGCAGCGGCCACTGCCTGGATATCGGACGGGGGCGTAACGGAGATAACGGTGACAGATGCCGGCCACGGGTATTCAAGCGCACCCACGGTGCAAATTGAGCCGCCCTGCTTCGACTTGGGC
>JBJKSV010000599.1:0-4276 GCA_046703605.1 Limisphaerales bacterium | reverse complement strand
TGGCGCCGCCATCGGGGCGGTCGTGCATGACTGGCATGACAGATCGGCGCCGCACGGGGGCCTTGGGTTCCCTCGTCCCGGCGGGGCCTTTTCGGGGCGCGCTCCCATGCGGACCCATGCGGATGCACGCGGCTCTTCGAGGCCCCAGGCCCGAGGCCACGGCTCCGCCCAAAAAAATCGCACAAAACGCAGGATCGCTCGGGGAAATGGGCCTGGAACGAGGGTCGGGCAGCACGAGGAGGCCGCTGCATGGCATCTGCAAGACAGCCCCTGAGCCCCCGGAAATCCATGCCAAACACGTTTTTCAGAGCGCCTTCGGTTCGCGCCCGGGTGGATGGAAACGCCCCGCCGCAGACCGGAAATAGCGCCAAACACAAACAATGTGACGAACAACTCAACAAAAAGGAACGACATGCGTAATGAACTCGAAGCGGTAGCCCAGAATAACTGCAACACTCCGGATACGCCTGACCGCCCCTCGTCAAACGGACAGGCCGGCCAAGCAGCCGGCGCGGGCAAACGGAAACGGGTCTGCAAGACCCTCCTGGTCGATGAGGGAACCTCCCAGAAAAAAATTCACCCCACTACGATGCGGGGCAAGACGGTCTGGCAAGTGCTGGCCGGCAGGGAGGGAAAAAAGCGGAAGTTCCGAACCTTCAACGCCCTTGACAAGGCCGACGGTTTCGCGCGGGCCGTCGTCAAAGGTCAGGGCCACGATCCCATGCTCTTTGTCCAGCTCACTCCTGGACAAATCCAGGCCTGCTGTCTGGTGGCCGAACTCCTGGCGCCTTTCTGCGAGAAGCTCGGCATCGGTCTGGAAACCGCCATGCGAGAGTATATCGAGGCGAAGGAGTTGACCCATTCGCACTCTCTGGATGGCATCCTCCGGGATTACCTCTCCCAGCCCTGGGTGACCAAAGGCCGCACACCCATCCTCACCGCGATCGAATCTTTCCTGAAGGCCAAGTCCGACAGGGGCTGCAGTCCCGGCACCCTGACCAGCCTGCGCTATAAGCTGACGGCACTGGCCAAGGCGGTCGGCGAAGGGACAGCGCTCGGCGACATCACCACGGACCAGCTTCACCGCCACGTCCACCGTCCGACCTACGCCCCGGACAGCCGGAACACGCTCTACAACGATGTGCATAACCTCTACGGCTGGCTCAAGCGCAACGGCTATATCCGCCCCGACGGCCAGAGCGCGATGGACGCCGTGGAAAAGCCAGTGGTGGATCATCCGGCGCCACAAATCATGGACGTGCCCACCGCCCGTAAGGCCATCCAAGTCCTGGCGGGCGAACCGGATCCGGAACATGTCCTGCTCGTGGTCCTGGCGCTCTTCACCGGCGCGGGGCCAAGGGAGCTGCCACGCCTGTCCTTCCACAAAACGGCGGAAGGCGAATGCGTCCGCATCGCGCCGGAACTGAGCATGGAGGCCCGGGGCCGCATCGTGCCTCTTCACCCCGCGCTGGAGGCGTGGCTTGAGCCGTTCCACGATCGCCTCGACAGGCTGTTCCGCCACAAGCGGCCCTTCATCGCTCTGGCCCGCGCCTTCCACCGGCACAGCCTTCCCTGGAAGCTCGCCTGGGTGCGAAACAGCTACGGCAGCCATCGGCTCGCGGCCACCGGCGACCTGCTGGAGACCTCAAAAGAATCCGGTCTATCGATTGACGTCCTGGCCCGCAAGTTTCTCAAGCGCGTGACCAAAACGGAGGCGGAAGCCTACTTCGCGCTCACGCCACAGGCCTGCGGCATCACCGATTGGAGCGAGCGCGTCCGGCGGCTGCTGGCAGCGCAGGAGGAGGAATACAATTCGACAACCGAGTAAACCACCAAACACAAAACACAACCAACAGCAGCAACATGAAAGAGACAAACAAACACAGCAACCACAACCCAGGAAATGGAACGTCCAACGGCAACGGAGGACCAAAACCACCGACATCGGCGCCCGGCCGGTCCGGCAAAAGGCTCGGAGTCCAGGAGGGCTACATCTTCATCCCGATCTACGCCACCACCAACCGGGGCCGCCCCATCTGGCAAGTCCCGCGCGGCAAGAGCGCCGACGGGAAGCGGCTTGCGCCCAGAACGTTCCACACGCTGGCCGAGGCACAGGACTATGCGCGTGCGCTAGCGAAAGGGCGGTTGAACGAGCAGGCGGTATTCGGGCGTATTTCGGCCGAGGGCCTCAAGGCCTCCGCGCTGGTGGCCCGGCTCCTGGAGCCGTTCTGCGCCAGACTGGGGATCGGTCTGGACCAGGCTGTCAGAGAGTATATCGCGGCCAAGCAACTCGCCGCAACGCGCCCCCTAAAGGAGCTGATCAGCGACTATCTCAGCCAGCCCTGGGTCACCAAGAGCCGCATCCCAATAGGGGAGGCCGTGACCGCCTTCCTGGCCGCCAAGGCAAGCAAAGGCTGCCGGCCCCAGACCCTGCTCAACCTGCGGCATAACCTCAACCCCGTCGCCGAAGCGCTCCACAACGCCCCCGTGGGGGAGATCACTACCGGACAACTCAACCGCAGCGTTCACCGCCCCGGCTACGCGCCCCGCGGCAACAAAACCGTCTACTGCGCCCTGCACAACTTCTATGGATGGCTCAAGCGCAACAACTATCTGCGCGGCGATATCCCCAGCGCCATGGACGCCGTCCAATGCCCGCTGGTGAAGCAGGGGCCACCCGCAATCATGGACCTCGCCACGGCAAAGCGGGCGCTCCAGATCGCTGCCCGGGACACAGACCCGGAATAAGTCGTCATCCTGGCCATAGCCATGTTCAGCGGCATCCGGACGGATGAGACCCAGGGCTTGCGCCGGAAGGATGTCTCTCCCGGCGAGCGCATCCTCGTGCCGGCGGACGTTTCTAAAACGCACCGCCCCCGCAGCATCCCCATCCAACCAGTGCTGGACGCCTGGATGCGCCCCTTCTACGACCGCAACGGCTATCTCAACTCGCGCAAGGATCCACTGCTCAAGGTCGCCCTTGCCCTCAAGGCCGAAGGGATCGCCTGGCAGAATGACTGGCTGCGCCACAGCTACTGCAGCTACCGCCTCGCCCAGACCGGCGATCCACTCAAGACCGCACAGGAAGACGGCCACTCGGTCGAGATCCTGGTCCACAAATACCTCAAGCTGGTCTCCAAAACCGAGGCCGACGCCTACTTCGCGCTCACACCGGATGCCTGCGGCATCGGCGACTGGGACGCGCGCGTCGCCGCCTTCATCAAGAAGCGCGGTGAATGCCACCAGCGCGCCACGCGGCCCCGCAAGAAGGAGCAGTAAGCCTCAGGGGCACCCGCCCCCGCGATCGGCGCGCGGGCGGGTGAAATTCCATCCAACACACATTCAACCGGAACACAACATGAATCAGAATATGAAAACGTATCTTGGAATCAGCACGGGGGTGAGCGGCGCCCTGGCGGTGCTCCGCCCCGACGACACCTGGCTCTTGGCCCCGACCGCGTCCGGCGACGGCGGCAAGAGCCGCCTGCCCGACCTCCCCGCCAGCCGTCAGTTCCTCCTGAGCGTCTGCCGGGAGGCGGGCGGCGCCGGCCACCTGCTCGCGGCTTGCGAGATGCCTCCGAGAAAACCGAGGTTCGGCGCCCGCGGCAACTTCGACAGCGGGCGGCGGGTGGAGTTCTGGCGGGTGCTCCTGGGCCTCACGGAAGTCTCCTGCCTCGCGGTCGAGCCGCGCGCTTGGCAGCGGCAGATCTTCCGGGGGATTCCGGGAATCAAGCCTCGCCGCCTCGCCCGCCTCTTCCTCGAACAGCGCTACCCGCGCGTCGACTTGCGCGGCTTCCCCGGCGCCGAAGGCCAGGAAGCCGTCCGGGACGCCATGTGCATCGCGCTCTGGGCCAGGATCAATTCCCCGGAGCCCGATTCCTCCCTTGAGCGGACAGCGCCATCGAACCACCAAAACACGGGAGGACACCATGAACACCCCTGATGACAACACCCAGCTCCACCCTGATGATGAAGCCTCCTCCGCGCCGCTGGCCGAGGCCAGGCAAGCCCTCCACCGGCAGGACTACGGCCGCGCCGAGACACTGGCGCGTCAGGCCGCGGGCCGCTCTCCGGGCAGTTCCTCTGCCCACAACGTCCTGGCCGCGGTGCTGCACAAGACCAACCGGCCTGAAGAGGCAATTGTCCACCTGCGGCTGGCAATCCGGGCGGACCCGCGCGACCCGGTTCCGCAATACAACCTGGCGCTCGCGCTGCTCCGGTGTGGCCGGCCCGAGAAGGCCCTGGTTGCGATCGAAGGATTGGGCGGGAGGGCCAG
>JBJKSV010000598.1:0-2906 GCA_046703605.1 Limisphaerales bacterium | reverse complement strand
CCGTACCATCCGTTTTCTTCTTCTCGGCCTGTCGCCACGCGCTCTCCCGTGCTCGGGTTTCCTCGCGCAGAAGCGCCTCGGCCGACCAGCCGTTGGCCTGGGCATAAGCCGCCAGTCCGAACAATTGCCGGCCCAGTCCTCGGCGCGTCAGCTTCCGGGGCGAACCCACCTCGTCCGCCAGACCGGCGCGCCGGGCCTTTTTGAGCAGCTTTTCTGCCCGCAGGAGAGCCGGCAGACGCCGCGGAATGCCGTCCAGGCTCGAGGGCCTCTCATGCCGGGTGCCGTGCTTCTCCGCCCGCTTAATCTGTTCCCAATTCGACCAGACCTGCTCGACTCCGTCCACCCGCACGTCGCCAAAGACATGCGGATGCCGCCGGACAAGCTTGTCCGCGATGCGCCGCGCCACCTTCTCGAAATCGAAGGCATTCCGTTCCTCGGCGAGTTGGCAGTGGAAAACGACCTGAAGCAGGAGATCACCCAGTTCTTCTTCCATTTCGTGGTCGTCTCCCGCCTCAATCGCATCGAGCAACTCATACACCTCCTCGACCGCGTGCCAGCGCAGCGAGCGGTGGTCCTGCTCGCGGTCCCAAGGACAGCCGCCCGGTCCGCGCAGGCGCGCCATAATTTCAATCAGATCTTCTATCGCTAATCTCTTTCGTTTCATTTGCTGTGGATTGAGTTCTAATCCGCGAACAGATACTGCAGGTCCTCGATTGTAAGGCTCTGGGAAAAGCGTTCTTCGCCCAGGACATCCTGGGCCAGTGCCTGCTTGGTCCTTTGTAATTGGCGGATCTTTTCCTCGATGCTGTTTTTGATGAGCAACCGGTAAGCCATCACCTTGTTGGTCTGGCCAATCCGGTGCGTGCGGTCAATGGCTTGGGCTTCCACCGCCGGATTCCACCACGGATCGAAGAGAACGACGTAGCTGGCGGCGGTCAAGTTCAAACCGAAACCGCCCGCTTTGAGCGAGATCAAAAAAACGGCGGACCCCGCGCACGACTGGAATTCGTTCACCAGCGCGCCGCGGTTTTCCGTCTCGCCCGTGAGCCAGAAGTGCGGCCATTGGCGGGCTTCGATCTCCGGTTTGAGCATCTCGAGCATTTCCACGAATTGCGAAAACACCAGCACTTTCTCCCCTTCCTCCATGAGCGGCTCGAGCAACTCCATGAGCGCCTCGGTCTTGGCGCTGCTCGCCCCGAGGGCGCTCGGATTGACCAGGCGCGGGTGGCAGCAAATCTGGCGCAGGCGCAGCAGCGAGGTGAGGAAATGGAACTGCTGCTGGGCGAGCTCTTTCTGAGTCTTGATGCCCAGTAACAATTGCTGCGCGCGCTTGAGCTCGGCCCGGTAGAGCGTCTGCTGCTCCCCTTCGATTTCGCAGAACAAGTCCTCTTCGACTCGATCCGGGAGGTCTTTTGCCACCTGCGCCTTGGTGCGGCGCAGCAGGAATGGACGGACGCGGGAGGAGAGCCGGCGGCGGGCCATCGGATCGCCTTTGGGATCGTAAATCTTGGCAAAATGGGCGCGGCTGCCCAGCACGCCGGGCATGGCGAAGGCCAGAAGGCTCCAGAGGTCGAGCAAACGGTTCTCGATGGGCGTGCCGGAGAGGACGAGCCGGTTATCGGCGCGCAGCGAGCGAGCGGCCTGGGCCGTCTGGGAGTTTGGGTTCTTGATATATTGCCCTTCATCCAGAATGACCGCCTGCCAACGCACTTCCCTGACTCCTTCTCCCAGAATACGGAGTTGGCTGTAGTTCATGACGTGCAGGTCAGCCGTTGCCAGGCCCTCCCCAAGGCCGGGGAGCTCGCTCGCCGCCCAGACCCGCACCCGCAGCGCTGGCGCAAAGCGCCTCGCCTCCGCTTGCCAATTGTCCATCACGCTCTTGGGGCAAACCACAAGGGAGGGCAAACTCGTTCCGTTGGTTTCTGGCGCGCTCTCGCCATTCGTTGGCTCAGGGGTGGCGCCCGGGTGCGATCTGGCGGCCTCCTCGCGCAACCATGCCAGCCATGCCAGCGCTTGCAAGGTCTTTCCCAAACCCATGTCGTCAGCCAGAATGCCTCCGAAGCGGTTCGCCGCCAGGTACGCCAGGAAATGGTATCCTTCGACCTGGTAAGGCCGAAGCTGGGCGGTGATCGTCGGCGGCAGTTCCGGCGCGACGCGCGCCTTGATCTCGCTGGCCCGCCTCTGAATCTGCTCGACCTGCTGCTCCGGCAGGAATCTCTTTGCCGCTTCGTCCGCGAGCTGGAGCGCGTGCAGACGCTGGGGCTCAGCCGAGAGTTCCCGGGGATTCAACCCCAGGTTCGCCAGCCGTTCATTCTCCTCCTCGCTCAAGTCAAACTGGAGCCGGCGCCAGCCTTTGCCCGCCAGCCGCACGTACCCGCCTTTGGCATTGAGCAGCAGATCGATTTCCGCCTGCGTTAGGGTGGTGTCCGATACGTCCAGGACAACGCGCAGGTCAAACCAATCGATTTCCGTCTCCGTTACGTCGAGCTTGACCCGCCCGCTCACCTCCGAGGAGGCGAAGGAGGCCAGCTCACCGGCCAGTTCCACCCGAATGTGAGGAGGCACGCTCTTGAGCCAGGTGGCAAATACCTCCGGAAATTTCCGATTCACCCGCACGGTAAGCCTCCCGTAGTAGGGATCGGTCTTTAAGCCCAGCGGCGCCATTAGCGCGGGAATTGGCTCCAGCGCCCCCCAGTCGTAAAGCACGATCGAACTCGGGCTCTCTTTATGGCTCCGCCGCTGGCTTGATTTCGGCTGCTTGCTGGTCCAGGTCGCCCCGTTCCAGTGCTCCTGTCGGCCATCCGCGGCTGTGGCCGTCACAGCCACCACGCAGTCCTCCGTCCGGCTTCCGTAATGAATCGGCTGCAGTTCGCAGTGGATAGTGACCGCAAAGGGCAGACTCCGGA
>JBJKSV010000597.1:0-3056 GCA_046703605.1 Limisphaerales bacterium | reverse complement strand
GCAGGGCACGACGTGGTTCAGGCTGCCCTCTTCCGGGCGCAGGACACGGCCGGTGTACTGGCAGTCCCGATAGCTATCGGGATCGCGCTCACGGATGGTCCGGGCACAGAGCTTCGGGCGCCTCTTGGGCACCTTGGCGTAGTTCACCGCCACGATGACGGTGGGCACACGAATCTCGCCGCGCACTGTATGGACCGACTCATACTGCTCGCGGATCGGCAGAGTGATCCACTCCTCCCAGGTAACCGGGCGGATATGGTCCTCGCCTTCGATCTCCAGGCCGGTGGCCACGTTGGTGGCCATCATGCAGAACGCCTCCTGAGGCGTGCGCACGTTGATAGCCTGCCAGTTCCGGTTCAGGACCAGCACGGTCGCTTTGGTCAATATGCGCATACAATTTACGATTTACGATTTACGAGTCCCGCCGCGGAGATGCGTCTTGAGGTGTTTGTTCTTTGTTGGCCGGTGTTCGGTTTGAAATCGCAAATCGCAAATCGCAAATCGGAATCGCTGCCTCGCCTGGTTTTGCTACAGGTGCTCCGGTTTCAGAGATCGACGCGCTCCCTATTCAAATGAAGAATGCAAAGTGGAGAATGCAGAGTGTCCCCAAAGCCCGCGGTTCATTTTGCACTCTACATTCTGCACTCTGCATTTAGGTGGCTGCCGGGGCTGGGTTCGCACCAGCATAGCCGCCTTCAAAGGGCGGTGTCCTACTGATTAGACGACCCGGCAACGAAATGGTGGGCGAGAGAGGACTTGCACCTCCAAGGCTCACCTAAAACATGGTGGCCCGCCAGGGTAACGCGCCCTGTTCTATCCCGATTCGGAATCGGGATTGCATCACTTTAATGCTTGCAGGCCGAAAAAATGGTCGCAATCCCGAGTGCTGCTCTCGGCAGAGCTGGCTTATGAAACGGGCTTGAGTGCTGGCTCGACTGCGGTGTTGGCACACGGCCACCAAAAGTGGATCCCCCACCCGGAGTTGCACCGAGTTGGCTCGCCTACCGGACGAGCGCATCACTGACAATGCTTTGGGGGCGCTCGCAAATGGAGAATGAAGAAGGCAGAATGGCGGACGGCGCTCAGGAAAATTCTACATTCTTAATTCTGCATTCTACATTCAAATAGGGTGGGTCTGCTTTTCCCCGTGAACCACGCGCCGATGAAATTGGCGTCCCTGACCGGCTTCGCTCCGGTGATCTCCCGCATGAGAGGCAGGCATGTTCGACTGGACTACACTAAAGGGACAAGAAAGGTGTGATCCCGGGGGATTCATTAACAAATTACGTGGCGCACCTCGCTAGTATTTTGGCGCACTCTGCTAGTGACGGATTTCCGGCCAAGGCTATCTTGAAACCATGACTGCAACCAAAGTCACCAGTGACAGATTTAAGGTGTCCCGCATCTGGCTTACACGGCTCGGCGAACACCAGATCTCCGTTCCGATGGTGCTCCGCCGAGCCAACCTGCCGACCGGCTTCTTCCAGCAGGAGAAAATCCACGCCACAACCGCCGAGTTGTTCGCCCTCTGGCGCGCCATCGGTGAGTCCAGCACCGACCCCGCAATCGGCCTGAAGTTGGGGGCCGAGCCTCGTTTGGAGCGCTACCAGCCCAGCGCCATCGCCGCTGTCTGCAGCCGTTCCTTCCGCGACGCTCTCCAACGCATAGCCCGTTACAAAAAACTGACCTGCCCCGAGGAAATCCGCGTTCGCACCTCCAGCGACGAAGCCTCCGTCGAGTTCATCTGCACCCAGGCCGCCGAAGTCCAACCTGAGGTCATGGTTGACCACGTCCTGTCCTGGATCCTGGCCATCGACCGCCGCGGCACCGACGGCCAAATCACGCCGCTCCGCTTGGAACTCACCCGCACGCCTCAGAACCGCGAATTGCTCGAAGCCCACTTCGGCTGCCGCGTCCGCTTCAAGGCCGGCCGCAACGCGCTCGTGTTCCGAAACAGCGACTTAAACCGCCCCTTCGTCACTCTGAACGAGGAGTTACTCCAGGCAATTGGCGCCCAGTTGGAAGCCGAACTCAGGGAGCACAAGCAGCTCGGCTGCGCTTTCGTTCAGGCGCAAAACCAAATCGGCGCTCCCCGTCGGCGGCAGAAGTTTCAGGTGATCGGCTTCCTCCTTCGCGAAACGTGCGCGCGCTTGTCCCAGCATTGCCTCAGAAGGATCGGCCAAAATGAAATGGGTCGCCGGAAAGCTTTTAAGCGCCTGTTGCACCAAACGCCCTGTCCCGCAACCGGTATCCACCCAGCATGTGACCTGCGGCTTGATGAGTTTCACCAAACGAAGGACCTCCGCATGGATCGTGTCGTAAAACGGAACCGTCTGAGGAACTTTCTGGTCGTAATCGGCCGCCTTATGAGCAGTGAGGTTATCCATAATTCAGAACGTTACGCTGGCCGAATCAGCTCAAAGCGGTCGCGGGTTCGGCAGTACCAGTGCGGCGAGGCCATGCGCCCGATCAGAAACAAACGCTCGCTGTTCACCCGCTTTTTGTCGGGGTCGAACAGGTCCTCTCGCAGGTGTAGCCGCTTCACTAGTCCAATCACCACGCGGTTGTCACCGATCTGCAATGTGCCCCACTCCTTGCAT
Source organism: Limisphaerales bacterium (assembly GCA_046703605.1). GTDB lineage: Bacteria > Verrucomicrobiota > Verrucomicrobiia > Limisphaerales > UBA8199 > JAJYHY01. Next base: position 456 of record JBJKSV010000597.1, on the reverse strand, counting down.
TCCAGGCTGACGGGAGACTCGGCAATGCGCGGCGGCCTAACCACCGAGGACGCCTTTGCCAGCAGGCCCGCATGGCGCAACTCGTCTTCCCCGTAGGCCAATGATGCCGCGCATTTGTTCATGGCCTCGGCCAGAGCTTCGTCCACCAGGTTCACCACGAACTCATGCGTGAGCCGGATATTCCAAGCAGTATCTTTGGGTGTGCCATCGTCCCGGTCTCCCGGGGCAACCGCCACGATCGGCGGGTCGGCACCTAGAACGTTGAAAAAGCTGAACGGAGCGGCATTGATCTTCCCATCCGGGCTCACGGTGGTGACCAGGGCAATTGGCCGGGGCACGACGAGGCTGGCCAGGATGGGATATGCCCGGTCTGCCAGTTGGCCTTCCAAATCAAGTTCCATGGCAGAACAGCTTGCTGCTTTTCGATGCTGAGTCAATTCCCCGGCCAAATACCTG
>JBJKSV010000596.1:0-5029 GCA_046703605.1 Limisphaerales bacterium | reverse complement strand
GCCCAATTTGGCACTCTCCAGCCAATGGCCGGCGCACGTGGCTTTGGAGAGCGGTTGCATCCCCGGGGCCGTCGGGTCAAGCGCATCCTGGAGCAAAGGCTTGCCCGGGCCTATCGGCTATCGCTCTCGGGGGTCGCCGCCATCCTGTGCTTGGGGTTCTTCTTGCTGCCGGGACTTCGTAGCCAGCCTGCTCCAGACCTTTCCGCGACGCCGGGCTTCCCCGCACATTCGGAGGCGGCTGGCTATCGCCTGTCAGGAAGAGTCGTGGGTGCCGGGGGAGGCGCTATTGCCGGCGCAAGCGTCGAAGAGCTTGAAACCGAGCCGCTCCAGAGCTTTTCCAGCCGAATGACAGTCCGGCACCGGGTCTTAACCAGCGCGGACGGCACCTTCGCTTTCCACACGTTAGGGGGTAATGTCATGCTTCTGGCACGGAAGGCTGGCTTGGCACCGGCTTGGACTCCGGTTTTCAATGTTTTCTTCGACCAGACTGGCCTCCGGTTAGTCCTGACTCCCTCAACGACGCTCGGCGGCGTGGTACTGGATCAGGCGGGCGCACCGGTTCCTAATGCCGCCGTCTGGGTAACAACCGCTTGCGCTGAGGAAGTTGTCAACAAGAGTTTCCGGTCCTACGCCTATCTCCAAGGCCTGCCCGCCAGGGAGTGTTTCTTTAGCCGCACCACATCCGACGGTCGATTCCTCATCAAAGGCTTCCCGGCGAACACAACGGCGGACCTAAACGCCGAGGTGCCAGGCAAGGTGGTCTGGATGCCCAAGCGCAACTACACGGGTCCCGATACAATGATGGCCCGTGCAGGTCAGCAGAATGTCCGGCTTGTGCTCCAACCCGCTGCTACCATTGATGGGAAGGTCGTGGCCGAAGAGACTGGCCGCCCTATCGCCGGGGCGACACTATGGCTTCACCCTGACCAGGCTTCTATCGGCCGGGGGCCGGTTCGCTCTGGCGCCGAAGGTCGCTTTCGTATGACCGGGCAGCGGCCAGGACCTGGAGGAATCTGGGCCTTCTTCGGCACAAATGGCCTGCCGAAATGGGCGGCAGAGGCCGTTCATGTCGTGCTTGAGGGAGTCCACACGACCAAAGGCGTGAAGGTGGTTGCAACCAAAGGCGGCTTTCTTGAGACTGTTGTGGTCTCTGAGCAGGGAGGCGAGCCGATAGCGGACACGCAGATCTCCGTTTCCCGGATCAACGCCAGCGGCATGGCTACCACGGATCGCCGGGGCCATGCTCTCCTCCGGTTGGCGCCGGGCGATTACCTGGTCTTCGCCTCCCACGGGATGTGGCGGAACGTGCCGCAACAGACCACAATTCAGGTGGGGCGGACTAACCGAATCGAGATCCGGCTCAACCCGCCTTTGAAGGTCGCTGGTGTCGCTCGTGGCCCGGACGGCCAGCCTTTGCCCGGTCTGGTGCTCTCAATTATCGGCCTCGGTAACGCGCCGCGCACGGTTGCCACGACGGACAGCGGTGGGCACTTCGAATTCTTGTGGGGAACCCCGGGCGCACTATTGTGGAATCTAAACCACGCCTGCCTCCTCGGACGCGACCCGAATCAAAACCTGGCGGTGGCTTGGGACATCGTCTCGCCTTCCTCAAATCTGGATCTGCGGCTACAACCAGGTCTCACCATCACCGGGCGGGTGGTTGACGAACGCGGCAACCCTCTGGGCATTGCCACCGGCTACGTCAGTTTGCGGACAGGACCCATAGGCGTTCGGATCGGACCCAACTTCAGCGCGGACAGAGAAGGTCGTTTCGAGTTCCGCGCCCTGCCCCAAAAACGCCAATACTCCCTCTGGATTTCCGCCAAAGGCTACGGTTCAGCCTTCGAACCAATTCGCAAGGAGGACTTTCGGTCCAACCGTCTTCAACTGCCCCCGGTGGTGCTCAGGGTAGCCAATCTGCCGCTTGCCGGGAGGGTGATCGACAGGGAGGGCAAGCCGCTTTCGGGTGTTTCCGTGCTCGTGCAGGGCGATGGCCAGCCTTGCGTGGAGGCGCGCACCGATTCGACGGGACATTTCAGGTTCGACGCGGTTTGCGCGGGGCCAATCGATCTCTATGTCAGCGAGATACCCACCCGCAACGCACAGGCTCACGTGCAAGGCGGAGACACAAATGTCGTCGTTCAGGTTAACTCCGAGTCGGCGTCTCGGAGCCCGGCGCCCGCGACGACGCCCGCCGCTGCGGAGCACGAAGACGCCGCCTCGCCGCGAATAGGAATGAGCCTCGCGACGGGGAGCGCCTCTGCCCTGCAATTCCGTCTCGTACTTCCGGCGGGCGCCCCTGGACCGGCGGAGGTGCTCCCCTACAACGTTCCTCCCTTCCCCGGGAGCAGACAAGCCCACCCTCCGCAAATGCTCCGCCTTGGCAGCAAGGTCCTGCTGGATGGCTCGGCGGTCAGCCAGGCGGGCGTGGAGTTCTCACCGTCGGGCAGGCGCGAGCTTGCGCTGCAATTCACTCCGGCAGGAACACGGGCCTTTGCGGAGATTACGGCCACGAACATCGACCGGCGGCTCGCAATCGTGTATGAAGGCAGAGTTCTCTCAGCCCCTGTTATTCGAGATTCACTTTCCAGCGGAGAAGCCATCATCACCGGCGCCCTCAGTCCGAAGGAGGTTCACACCATTGTTGACCGCCTGAACCGCACTCCGCTCTCCACCGAACAGGCCTGGACTTTCGGCGAAACCCACCAGCGCGTTCTCTCGGGATTCTCGCCTTCTTTTCGTGCCGGAGGGCCGGCTTCGCCGGGCGCGGAGACACTTGATTGGCTCGACCTGGACAACGACACCGTGATGAGCTGTCGAAAACTCGACTGGATCACTCGCTCCGGGCACGATTGGATCACGACCAACGGCCTCGACCTCGTGGCCGAAGTCGGCTCGGCTACCGGCCCGCACGGTATGCCGCTTCCGGGCGTCCCAGGGATCCCCGTCCTGATGGGCTTCGATATCGTGCTCACTCCCTCTCCGACCAACGGCTGGGAGACCTTGACGCCTGCGGACGTGGTTCAGGACTGGCAACTCAGCCAAATGGAGCCGCGCCAGATGCAACGAGTCGTGGTCGCGCCGGGCAAGCCGGACACTTACTTGTTCATTACGCGCGAGGGCGCGAGAGGCGTCCTCGAGGTTCTCGGCGTCGCCAAAGGCGGGCGCTCGGTGAGGATGCGCTATAAGCTGGTGGTAAGAACAGGGTAGATTGCGACTGGAGGTCTCAGTCCAGAGCCGCAAATGATGTGGATCGATTTGCGATATGATGCTCGGGTTTACGAAATGGGATCGAGATCTCATTCGTCCGTCCCCATGCGAAGGTGGCCGGGTGTCACCCCCTGGCGTGCCTTACCATTAATGAGGTCCCCTCGTCATCTTAGCTCAAAGCGACCGACGAGGGTTTTCGGGGTCATTGCCAGTGCGGCTGATTATCCCGATTCCAGAGCCGGATCACCCCGTCCTTGGTGAAGTCAAGAAATGCGTTCACTCCCCCGCCCTCCACGTGACCGTCACAGAACAATTCATTCCAGCGGCCACCGTGCCTTTCCTTCATTGCGTGCCCCTGGGGTGTCTGGTCCTCCCAGCCGAGCCACGGCCAGGGCGCCACCGTGATCCCCATCAATTCAGAATCGCCGGCGGACGAGTTGGCCACGATTGTGCAATCACCGATGCTGATCATCCGGCTCGGATTCACCACCTCGGTTTCCCTAATGGGGCGGAGCTGGCTGAGGTTAGTGAAGGGATCGTCGATCGGCACTCCGCCAAACCCGAATGGCGCCAAGCGAACTCCGTCGCTCGCGTTGTAAGCATAGCCACCGTTCCCTCCGAAGGTTCCGGCCGGCTCACCGGCGTGGTAATAAACGCCCCCAACCCGGGTGTAACCGGGGCAGGCGAAAACGCCACTCCCAGTGGAGTTGGTGCTGGGGCCGAGGATCCCTCCATCCGCTCCTTTGATGACACTGTCCGCCGGCCACTTGCTGCCAGTGTATGGCGCCACCAATTCCATCCAGAACGGGCCGGTCGTGAGGGACTTTGAGGTGCAAAAACGCGGATAAGCGTGGAAATCGCTGACGTACATCGAGAGACCGAGGCCTTGCTGCCGGAGGTTGCTTTGGCAGACGGAGATGCCTGCTGCCTGTTTGGCCCGGCTCAAGGCCGGCAGCAGCAATGAAGCCAGGATCGCAATGATGGCGATGACGACCAGAAGCTCGATCAGCGTGAAGCCCGCAAGCCCTGCCTTTCCGATCCGGCAGGCACGAGCCCAGGGCACCGGGCAGGCACAAACCTCGGGCGCTCTCGCGCCGGCGCCCTCCCGACGCAGGTCGCTGCCGCAGTGCCCCGGAAAAGCAAGCTGCAGTGCGGAAACCGCGCCCAGAATGGCGCCGAAGACCCAAATGTGCCTGGCTGCTCTCATGGCGTCACCTTCCAGGTCTCAGGGTGCGGCTGGTGGTCGTTATTCCAGCGGACGGCGTTCTTCCAGGGGCTGAAGAGCAAGCCGGGTAGCATGCCTCCTACGTGCCCGTCGCAGCAGGCAAAGTTGTAGTTCTGTCCATGCCGTGAGGGATACACCGCAGCGTCCAGAGCCGGTCCGTGCGGGGTCTGCGGCGGCACCAACAGCTCATCGAAGCCCCCAGGTGAAACCACCCCCCAGGTGAAGAGGGTCGAATCGGCCAACGTAATCATCTCACTCGGTGCGCGGATGACGGAATTGCGGGTGGGTAGCGGGAAGCCCGAGTTCCAGAAAGGGCCGCCCCCAAGCGAACCCCACGCACCGAGGCCAAGGGTCGAGTACGGCGATGGCCAGTCGGTGCCGAACGCGTTATAGCCGTAGCTCCCGACATAACGCTCTCCTGCAATCCCGGAGGGATCTCCCACCAAGGTCCCCCCGGAAATCGACCCTCTGTATCCAGGGCAATGGTAGGCGCGGTTGGTCCAATTCAGCGGGTAGTAGGGGGCAATCTCGTCCTCCCATTCGACCAAAGGGGAGCCCGATGGCGACCGCGACGGGTTCATCGCGGAATAGGGG
>JBJKSV010000595.1:0-4001 GCA_046703605.1 Limisphaerales bacterium | reverse complement strand
TGGTGGCCCTCCCGGGGGTTAGGACCGCTCCAACCGTGGGGCCATCTGCACAAACCCTGGAAATCCCGGGGCTGACACCGCCCGCGCCAAGTCCAGGGTCCCTGTCGCCACAGGCCCGGGAAAGATTTCTGCGACGTTATGGACTGGTCCCCATGCAGCCGCAGCCCGCGCCGGGCTCCAATTCAAATCCCTGACCGGTGCCGCCCATAGCCGCCCATCCTGTGCCGACCCTCGGGCTGACAATGCCTTCCGAATCGCTCTCCACCGGTAGCTCGGCGGAGGACGTTTCCGGGCTCACGCGCAGGCTGGCCGCGGGGGACGAGGCGGCGTTTACGGAATTTCATTGCCGGTACTTCGCCCGGCTCTATCAGTTCCTCCTGGTGGTCGCGCGCGGGAACGAGCATGAAGCCCGGGAAGCCCTGCAACAAACGCTGCTCCGCGTGCTGCGGTACGCCCGGCCCTTCGAAACCGAGGACGCGTTCTGGGACTGGCTCAAGGTGCTGGCCCGCAGCGCCGCGCGCGACGCCGGCCGCAGACAGCGACGGTATTTCGCCTTGCTCCGGGCCTTCGCCGCACGAGAACCGCCGGCCCAGTCAGTCCAGGCGCCGATGGAGGAAGACCGTCTGCGGTCGGTTCTGGCGGAGGTCATGGAGGAACTGAGAGCCGAAGACGCCCGCTTGGTCAGCGCCAAGTACCTCGAGGGCGCCACCGTCAGAGAGTTGGCTTCCGCCAGCGGCACGACGGAAAAGGCGGTCGAGTCCCGCCTGCTCCGTCTCCGGCGCGAACTCCGGGAACGCATCCTTCGAAAGCTTCACGAGTTATGACACCCCACGAACAAGATAAGCTGCTGAGCGAACTGCTTGCCGGGGACGAAGCCGAGGCCTTTCGCCAATCCTCGCTTAGCAATGGCCTGCATTCGATGCGCCGGCGAAGGGCGCGGAAACGGTTGCTGGTCGTTTCCGCGATGACCTGTCTGCCTCTGCTGGCCGCCCTCTGCGTCCTCCTCCAGCGCCCTCACGAGATCTCTGTGGCCTCGCGGCCACCTCTCGACAGGCCAGCCGCGCCGCATATCGCGACTCCGGCTCAGGCTCCGCCTCCTGCTCCCACGCTCCGGATTATCAACGAAGAACAATTGTTCGCCTTGTTTCCGAATCGGTCGGTCGCATTGATCGGCAAACCGGGGCGCCAGGAATTCGTCTTCCTCGATGACGGTCCACCAAGCTCCCCCGCGCCACCCACCCCCCCTTCCGCCTTGCCCTCCGGCAGCCGGCGGGTTGGGAATTGATGAGACGGCTACAACGGTCCGAACCTCTCTTCAGGCTCACCTTGAGGTCATTCCTTGCCAACCGGTTCTGACCTGTGCCAACCGGTAATTGTCTTTGACCAGGCTGTTGCGACAGATCATCCTCAGGGGACTACGTTGCAGTGAAATCGCTTTTGAGAATACTGGTTTGGTCGTCACTTTTGGCGCCCCTCTGCGTGGCGGCCGGCTTGCCGCCGGTCACCTACAATGGTCATTTGCTGTTGGACGGCGCCCCCGCCAACGGCATGTATGATCTGGTTTTTTCGATATGGGATTCTGAAACGGGCGGCCAGCAACTCGGGGGATGGACCACCAACTCAGCGGTCACCGTCAGCTCCGGAACCTTCGAGGCGAACCTCGATTTGAACGGGGTAGTGTTCGACGGCTCCCCCCGGTGGCTCGAGATCTGGGTGCGGACGAATTCACCGGATGCGGATTTCACGGTGCTTGCGCCGCGCCAGCCTCTCAGCACAGTGCCGCAAGCCCTGTTCGCGCTAACTGCGGGTAATGCCGGGCTGGCGACAAACCTGGTTGGCGGGGGCGCAACACTGAGCGCGGTGCCGGCGGGCAGCCTGGTCGGCCAAATCCCGCTGGCCGCCCTTTCGGGGATTACCAGCAACCAGATTGACGCCGCGACCGATGCCGCCTACCGCTCGAAACCTGGGCAAAAGGGAGTCATCACGCCCTTTGACTTCGGCGCGGTCGGAGACGGAATCCACGACGACACCGCCGCCCTTCAAGCCTGGATTAATCGGGCGTGTTCGGAGGGCGATGTGGCGTTTCTGCCGCCCGCTCCGGGCGGGTACTACAAGTTCACCGACACACTCTGGGCCTCCAATTCGCTCACCATGATCGGGGGCGGTGGCGGCAAGCACAGCATGAGCTATCCTTACACGCGCAGCATCCTCATGCAGTTTACGCCAGGCAAAGACGGTCTGGTGCTGGCCTCGCCGAATGACTCGGTGCATTTGGCCAGCCTCGCCATCATGGCCGAGCCCCCTGGCAACCAAACCAATGACTGTTACGGAGTGTGGTTTGCCGGCGGCGCCCCGGATGCGGATTGCTCGATTGTGGAGCAGTGCCTGGTAACCGGCTTTGGCACCGGGATAAAGGCCGCCTCCGAGGCAGATAGCACCTTTCGCGAGTGCAGCCTGGGTCTCAACGGCACAGGCATTGTGATCGAGGGCGTTGCCAACAACGTCTCCCTGGATTCCTGCCAGCTCAGCTACAACTCTTTCCGGCAGGTCTATGTGCATTCCGGCGCCAAAGTCACTATTGCCAATTCCGATATCAATGCCATCAGTGACTCCGCCCAGGGACTCTACTGCCAGGGCCAACAGCTCATCATGATCGGCGATCGCTTCGAGGATTACTCAACGAATGCCTGCTTGATCGGAGCGCAGCCCTCACGCATCACCCTCCTCTGCACCAGCTTTCTGAATTACTCCTCTGCCCCTCGCTATAGCGTCATCATCACGAATGGCTTCGTGGTGACGCTCAACTCCATCTTCGGATGCCTCGGGCCGGCCGGAGTCCCGATCCTGGACGTTGGGGTTGGGAAATCGTCGATCTTGGCGATTCCTCCCGTGGAAGAGTACCTATCCATCGGTCGCGCAGGGTTCGTCACCACCGCCTCGACATTTACCGCGGGCCGCGCCAGTTGGACAGGCGCCGGGCCCGGCCCCAGTGGTATCGGCCATAACGGCTGGGCTTACCCGGGAACTCTGGAGTGGGGCTGGGGGATCGGCTCATGGCAGGCGGACCAGGCATTGTGGGCCTATGCCAACATGCAAGCGGCCGGTTACTCCGGATTGCAGGCGGTGGACCTGCTCGAATTCGCCAAAGAGCAGCGCCTCGGCTTGCAAGGAAACGGGGCCACCCTCACAAACCTCGTCGGTGCCAATATCCAGCTTGGCTCAATTACTACCAACCAGATCGACCCGGCAACCGACAGTGCCTATCGCAATGACCCAAACACCCTGACGAACAACTACTCTGACACGGTTAACCTGCAAAAGGACCTCAAAGTCATGGGAAACCTCGAACTGCCTTCCGGCACCCTGGTCGTGAACACAAATTCGCCCCCTGCCGACAACACCCCCAAGGCATGGATTGACGTAAAGACCCCGGACGGCCACGTGTGGAAGCTGGGACTCTACCAGTAAAGGGGTGGCGTTTCTTGTTCTCGGTTCCCATAGCTGGGAATCAGCCTGGACTACGCTGCTGCGTATGCCCTGACAGGCGCCAGGCGAAGCTCTTTTGATGGATCATCATCACCTAATCACATGCCCGAGGCCCTGAGCCGCCACTCGTCGGCGCCTTTCGCGTATTTCGAGTATTTCGTGGTCGGACCGTTACGATTCCTATTAACCAGATGCAATAATTAAACCCATGAATTCAGAGATTCTATTCAAGGAAGAGAGTTACAAGATCGTTGGCGCGTCTTTCGAGGTGTACCGCGAGAAGGGCTGCGGCTTTCACGAGGCGGTTTACCAGGAATGCCGAGGCCGCACGCCAACAGTCAAGTGAAGGTCGTTTTGGCGTCTGGCCCGCAGAGGATAGTCAAGACCGGGGCGCGCGCGAGGAAACTGCCGGCGAACAAAAGAGAGTTGGTTTAGCAAGCCTATCCTGCAAGAATGGCCCGGATTGTTCCTTATGAAAAAATATTTCATCATTTTCTGGCTGGCGCTATTTGCGG
>JBJKSV010000594.1:0-4304 GCA_046703605.1 Limisphaerales bacterium | reverse complement strand
GTATCGAAGCGCACCTCCAAGGTCATCAAGGACCTTGCCGCGCAGATCGGGGGCCTGGGCAACAAGTTTGGCGGCTTTACGGAAGGATTGGCGCTGCCGTCTCTATCCAAGACTCTCACCGAGCGATTTCATGCCGAAGTCATCGCGCCGAGGGTTTGGGCCCACAAAGGGGGCAAGGCCCTGGAGATCGACGTGCTTGCCTATTCCAACGGCACTCGCCATGAGGCCTACGTGGTTGAGGTTAAGAGTCATCTGGATGAAGAGGCTTTGGCTCAGATCAAGAACACCTTGAACCTCTTTCCGAGGTTCTTTCCAGAACACCGCTCCAAAGAGCTGTACGGCATTCTGGCCGCTGTCCAAATTTCCGAGAGTGTTGCCAAGCGGGCGATCAAGGCGGGTATTTACGTCGCCCGCGTCTCGGATGACATTTTCCGGCTTCGGGTTCCAGCGGGCTTCAGGCCCCATTCCTTCAAGCAGTCTGGGAACCAAGGGCTTGAATAACTGTAACTCTGGGCGCGTCTGAAACGTCAGATAGATTTTTGGTCTTTGGATTATGACATTGCAAACAGGTGTTTTTGGCTCAAAAAGGAGGCGTTCCGTGGCGCCAACCGGCTTCACGCTGATTGAAATCCTCTTAGTTATCGTTATCATCATGCTCCTGGCTGGAGCGTTGGTCGCGTTCATCCTCCCCCAGCAGGCCGGGGCCGAAAAGAACACCACCAGGATATTGTTGATGCAGGTCCAATCCGCCTTGGACACCTACCGCATGAATATTGGCCACTATCCAACCGAGGATGAAGGAGGATTAGGGGCGCTTCTGGTCAAACCTCAGTTCGCCAACGACGACAGCGGCCAACTGGCCGCGCGCTGGCAGGGGCCGTACCTCAAGCCGGGCACCAAGCTGCTGGACGCCTGGGGCCACCAGATCGTCTATGCCCCCCAGGATGCCTCCACCATGGGCTCGACCGACCAGACCAACGCCCTGCCTTATACTCTGTATTCGGACGGTCCCGACGGCCAGCCCAACACCGACGACGACATCAAGCTGGATACCTCGACCGGACAGAACGCCGACTCGACCAGCGTTCTGGACGCCAACGGCAATAACAACAGCGGGGCCAGCCCTCAGCAATAAGGATCTCTCCCGCCAATGGCCTCCAGGCAAGCTCAACGCGGGTTTACTCTGCTCGAGTTGTTGCTCGTGTTGGGGTTGCTCTTGCTCTTTGCCAGTGTCGCCGTGGTAAGCCTGACCCCATTGCAGCAGGGCGCCGAGTTGAATGAAGGCGTTGGCCAACTCGAGAGCATGCTGCGTTTCGCACGGGCCGAGGCGGCCCAGGAAGGCCGCCGATTCCAGGTGCAGTTCAAAACCGCCCCTTTGGCGGGGACAACCGGTTTGCCCGCCTCCTCCGTCCAAGTAAGTTGGGAACCGAAGCCCCTCTCCCAGCCCGGCGTTTTTGTGGCCGACGCGTCCACGGTGCCCTTGGCGGAGTCCGTCAGCAACTTGCTTTTCATCGAAGACGTGCGCCACGTTGGCTCCGGGCAAAACTCCGCCCTGGCGAATACTAATGCCGCCCCGGGCGAGGCCCCGGCCGAGGCGGCTCCAGTCGCCCCGCTCGATGCGCTGGCGTCAACCAACTCGGAAACGTGGCCACCCATTACCTTCTATCCTGACGGCTCGTCCGATTCGGCTGAAATCCTTGTCGCATCCAATGACTCCTCGGACCCGCGGCGGATGTTGGTGCATTGGGATGGCTTGAGCGGAAGCGCCACACATCAAGAGACCAGCGCGGCGGCCCCGACCCAGAACGGAGACACTGTGCCTTCCGCTGCCCAACCGCTGGAGCCGGCTTCGGTCGCCCGCAGCGCAATGGGGCAAGGGGCGCCCTGATGGTGAGCAGGCGGCACGCAGGCCAGCAAAGCGGTCAGTCCTACATTTCTTTGCGAGGGCTTTTCCCGCAGCCAAGTGCCCAGGTGGTGACAGGAGCGCGGACGCCCTCGTCCGCGTCTCGAGGAAGCCGCAGTGGCCGGCGAGGGCGTCCGTGCTCCTATCGCATGCGTCAGGCGCCTTGGCCTGAACCCTTTGCCGCCCGGCACGGCGCCGTCCTGCTCGAGGTCCTTCTGGCACTGACCCTCTTCGTGTTTGCCGCGACCATCATCGTGAGCAGCCTCAACTCGGGCGTCGAGCGCGTGGCCCGGCTCAAGGCGCAACTCCACGCCGAAGACCTGGCCGTCTCCGTGCTCTCGGAAGTCAAACTAGGGATGCTCCCGGTCGAATCTCAGGGACCTCAACCCTTCGACGCCCCCTTTGATCAATGGACTTGGCAGGTCGAGGCCGCCCCGTACGCCTACGGCTCCGAAGACGCTTTGGGCGATGTCTCCGCGTTGCAGCTTGTCACGGTCATTGTGAAGAACAATGAAGCCACCGCCGCTCAGTGGTTGACCGAAATCCTCACTCCGCCGGGCGGCACCGATGGCCTTGACTCACTCGGCGGGGCGGCAAACGATTCCTCCGCGCTGCCGCCCGGAACAGCCAACGGCGTTTTCGGCCCATGAGGGAGCGAGCTTTTACATTGCTGGAGGTAGTTTTGGCCTTGGGAATCGCCTTGGGGCTGCTGGCCGTCGTGCTCTTCTTTTACCAGCAAGCCGGGCGGCTGCGAGATGCGACCTTGGCGGAGACGACCCGGTTGGGGGCGATTCGGCTGACGATGGACCGCCTGGCAACACAGCTTCGAACGGCCTGTCCGCTTCCCGGCGCCTTTAGCGGCGGGCCTCAGGAAATCGAATTCGTTCGCAACGGCGTGGCCGACCCGGGCGCCTGGGCAGGAAACACAAATGGCAGCATCGAGGCCTTCCCGCTCCTCCGTGTTCACTATTCAATAGTCCCTACAAACGACTCGGGCGGAGGCGGTGGACTGCAATGCGTGGAGGAGCCTTACGACTCCAGCACGACTCAGCCCATAACCAACGAAGACAACTCTCAGCAATCCCTGACCGGTACTAATAACAATCTGGAAACGGGCCTCGATAGTATGCTCGGCTCCAATGCCCTGCTCGATTCGCTGGGAGCCACCGATGCCCTCGCGGGACTTGGATTGGCCGACACGAACTCCCCTGATGTCCAGGGGAACAGCAATGCAACCGCCGTCGCGAGCGTCAGCACCGTCACCTCAACCCTCATTTCTGAGCTCCATTATTTCCACCTCCGTTATTGGAATGGCACCGCATGGTTGAGTTCCTGGACAGCCGACAGCCTGCCCGAAGGGGTTGAAATCACCCTGGCCGCCGAGCCGCCAGCAGCCGATGCCGGCGCCGGTATGTCGTCCGGCTCTGCCTCCGGCGAGGGCCTGGACAACGGTGCAAGCGATGCGAGCGGGTCGGATGGAAGCTCGGATGCGGCCGAGCCGCAGTTCTTTCGTCGTCTCATCGTTCTGCCGCTGGCGCAGGGAAGCGGCAACGCCTCCACGAACCAGACAACGGGCGCCAGCGGGAGCGATTTGGAGTCCGATGTCTCGGGACAGGAGGGGGGACCATGAAGGCGTGTCCAAGAGCGGCCCATATCGAGAGGCCCACCATAGTCCGGCGTGGCGTGCTGCACAATCGCGCTGCGTTGCCGGGGTCTCGTGTGTGCTTTGGCCTGACCGCGCCACGGTGGCCCTGCCCGGATGCGCCCCATCCACGAGATCAGGCCTTCGTGCTGCTTACGGTTCTGGTCGTGATCATGCTCAGTTCAATGATAGCGGTGAGCCTGCTCTATTCACTACGGGCGGATGTGGCGGCCCAGACCGCCGGAATCGAGCAGGAGCAGGGGTGGGCGGTGGCAATGAGTGGAGTAGCGCGGGCGATTTCGGTGGCGCAGGGGGTGGGAGAGGATGGGATGCCGATGTGGCAGGATAACCCGGCGGCATTGCAGAACCAATTCGTGGTCAAGGACGGGGATGATCAATGGTATTTCACGGTCTATTCCGCCTCAGAGTCGCTGGGGTCAGAGCTGCGGTTTGGATTGACCGATGAGGCGGGGAAGTTTTCCGTCTATCACACCGATCCGACATGGCTGGCGCAACTGCCTCACCTCAACGCCGATCTGGTCCAGGCCCTGCTTCATGGAGTTCCCGTGACGAACAGCTTTGCCGGAGGCGGGGATTACGGGGCGGCGGGGGGCGCGCTGGACAGCAGCGCATCGGGGGCGGACACCGGCCCCACGGATGTCGCCACTTCGGACACAAACACCAGTTCCGCGGACATATTCAATGCCCCAAGCGCGTCCAGCACCAACTCAGCCTCTTCGACCTCGTCTGCGCCGGCCG
>JBJKSV010000593.1:0-3426 GCA_046703605.1 Limisphaerales bacterium | reverse complement strand
AAGTAGCTGAACTGTCGGAACTGCGCCTCGTTAAGGACACTGTGCGCGCGCCGACGGATGCGTTCATAGCAGGCTCGGATGCGGGCGTTCTGCCGATTCTTGCCAGCTTGATGGGCCTCGCCCTGGCGCAGCTCTTCCTCCGTGCGAGCGTATTCCTCCGTCAGGATGGCCAGGAGTTTGGCGCGTTGGGCGGGATGGATGAGCAGGTACTCACCATCCAGGCGGCGGTAAAACCGCTCCAACTGCCATTGCGGGTAGCCCAGGAAGAGATGGCGCGTCCTCCATGCCAGCAGGGAAGGGGTGGTGATATAGACCAGCACGGGGAGAATAAGAAGGCCGGCCAGCATAACAGGTATGCGGCGGATAGTAAATTCGGTTTTCCAGGCGAAGAGCCAAGCCGCCCGGAGCGCCCCCAGGAAGGAGGGGTTCAGGTTCAGCGGTTTGAGAACGGCGCCAGCATCGGCTTTTTCGGGAGGTGGCTCGGCCATGTTCATGCGGTGACCTTGTCAAAGATGTTCTTCAAGGAGCGGCTCTGGCTCCGGATGGCGTAAACCTTGACCTGGCTTTCGAGCAAGAGGGCCGTCCAATCCGCGTAAAACGAACGGGAGTCCTTGACCCGGATCCGAAGCGCTCCGTTGGCTGGATCAATATCGAAGCCGAGCAAAACCCCGGCCTCGAAGAGGCGGCGGGCCAGGATTTCCGGGGCGTCGCACTGAACCGACAATTCCTCGGACCAGTCCCTGAGGTCGGCGCGGATGTCCTTCTGGCTGCCGGAAGCCAGAATGCGTCCCCAGTTCAGAATGAGGATGTTTTTGCAGAGGGCCTCCAACTCCGCCAGGATGTGGCTCGAAATAACAATGCTCACGCCGGTCTCCGCCAGCCCCTGGAGAATATGCGAGACTTCCTGCCGGCCCATGGGGTCCAATCCGTTCATCGGTTCATCCAACACGAGCAGGTCCGGCTGGTGCAATAGCCCCTGGGCGAGCTTGACGCGCTGCCTCATTCCCTTGGAAAACTGGCGCATGCGTTTCGACCAGTGCGCCCGGGCCAGGCCCACTTTGTCGAGGATCGCCACACACCGTTTTTCCACCTCCCGGGCCGATACGCCCGAGAGCAGGGCCAAGCCCTTGAGCCAATCTAACGGACGGAGGTCCTTCGGGACGGATTCACCCTCCGGGCAGTAGCCGATGCGCCGCAAAACGCTGGGGTTATTCCAAGGCCGCGCGTTGAAGACGGTGAGTTGTCCCGAACTGGGCTGAAGTTGGCCGGTGATAATCTGGATCAGCGTGCTCTTACCCGCGCCATTAGGGCCGACCAAGCCGGTCAGGCCGAGGCCGATTTCGAAGCTAACATTGTTGAGTCCCATCACAATGCCGTACCACCGGCTGATCTCGCGAGCCTGGATGATGGCGCTCATTCGGGCCTCACTCGGTTGCGGATGAGGAAGCCAGCCAAGCCCAGCATAATCAACAACGCCAGCAGCGCGCCCGCCAGCTCCGGTGTGGCCAGCGACGCCAGAGTCTCCGGGCGGACGCCTCGGAGCATATCCCCCAGAATCGGGATATTTGTCTGGGCTATGGTCAGGTCGTTGGCTGGACGGAACACGGCTAATGCCAGTTGGTCCAAATCAAAGTTGAAACTCAAGTGCCGGAGCCAGGGCTGCGTCTGGACCGCAATGGGCGCCAGCACACCGCCAAAAATCCACCACATAAACCACACTGCGGCGGTCGATTTTTCCTTGCTCGAGATGGCCGAAACACCGAGGGCCAGCAGGCTGAGCACCGTCATGCTCGCGGCGCCGAAAACGAGCACGTGGGCCAACGCCACCCTCGAATGCCAGAAGAATCTCCAGTCTGGCGCCAGCAAGTTGCCCACGAACCAGGCAGCGCACACGGGGCCGAGCCAGGTCAGGAACATCAGGACAAAGGCGGTAACGAATTTGCCGAGAAGGTAATCGCCCCTGCTTACGGCTTTGGAGGAATAGATGATAATCGCATTGCTGGCCAGATCGCGAGTGATGAGCAACGGGATGGCCATGCCCAGCGCGAAGATGCCCGCCCGCATCAGGCCAATGCAGAAATAGTAGAACAGCACGTCCTGAGTGGTCCGGACCGAGATCTCCGGGTGCTGTTCCAGCCAAGTGGTGAGCATCCCGGCAAAGGCCTGGAGCGCCGGGTTGAAATTGCCCATCCATTTTACCACGATGCTGTTGGCCACCAGCAATTGCCCCACCAGGAACAGGATCCCCGTCATGCCCAATGCCGACACCCAGCACAGGACAATGAGGTGCCGCATCCATTTGCCTTGCAGACACGCCCGCAGCCCGGCAGCGGCGATCACCCAGCGTCTCCGCCATAGGCCGAGGTGAACCCCCTCCCAATGCTGGTAACTGGTGTCATGCAGCGGCATGAGAAATCTCCAGGGCCTGCACGAAGGTCTCTTCCAGGGCGTTTGGGCTGGGAATAATCTCCAAGGGCGGGAGCTTTATCTCGTCCAGGAGTCCCAGCAAAGAATTCAGTGAATCGGAATGATGTTCCACCTTGATGTGCCCGTTCGGGAGCGGTTCACAGGCCCAATTCCGGCGGCGGCACGCGGACTCAAACTCCTGGTGCCGGTCCGACAGCACCACTTCCGCGGCCCCGCGCCGGCGCGCCTTCAGGTTCTCCAAGGTGTCATGAACGAGGACCCGTCCGCGAGCGATGATGATGATTTGTTCGCAAATACTGGCCACATCGTGCAGGAGGTGGGAGGAGAGCACCACGGTGATGCCATAACGTTTCCAAAGGTTGTTGACCAAATCGAGGATCTGCGCCTGGCCTTTGGGGTCCAGGCCGTTGGTCGGTTCGTCCAGGAATATGATTTCCGGGTCGTGGACCATCGCTTGGGCCAGCTTGAGCCGCTGCCTCATCCCGGTGGAATAACTCTCGATCTTGCGGTATCGCTCCTGGCCCATGCCTACAAAGTCGAGCATCTCATGCGCTCTCTGGCGCGCCGCCTGAAAGGGCAGGCCGCACAATTGGGCGCAATAGGTCACGTATTCGCATCCCACCATGCCGGGAATATGGCAGTCCTGCTCCGGTGTGTAGCCTACGCGCTTGCGGATCTCTCGCCCCTCCGAACCCACTTCGCGTCCCAACAAGCGCGCTGAACCGGACGTAATGGGCTGGAGTTGGAGCAAGCACTTGATGAGGGTGCTCTTGCCGGCGCCATTCGGGCCCAACAGCCCGATGGCCCCCGGCACGACCTGCAAATTCACCCCATCCAATGCCTTCTGCTGCCCGAAGGCCTTGGTCAGGTTTTCAGTCTCAATCACCAGCGGCGGCAACATAAGTAAGCGCCTGCATGGTGCGCATCCGCCCGCCCGGGCGCAAACAAATTCAACGCCGGAGTCTTCTGCCTCTAATCCAGCCAACGCCAAACGCCCGA
>JBJKSV010000592.1:0-8834 GCA_046703605.1 Limisphaerales bacterium | reverse complement strand
GGCCCGATGCCAAATCATGGCTGGCCGCGAACTCGAACACGGTGCGGCCCCTGTCCAGGATCCCGATCAGCAACGCCGGCAATTCTTTCCAACTTGTCGCTTCCCCTTGGAAGCTAATCCCCTGCTTCTCCACCGCCAGCCGGACAAACCAGCGCGCTTGGCCGCGTTTGACGGCATACTCCAGGCCGCCGTCGTATGTGCGCTTGAGGGCCAGTTGATAGTCGCCAGGCTGAGTGAGCCTGAACGGCGCGCTCTTTACCCCGGGCGAGGCGCCGTCCTCGAGCCACCAAGCCCGTCCGACCGGCACGTTGTCGAAATGCAACCGCCCGTTCTCTTGACGGTCCGCCCCCTCCAGGACGTTTTGCGCTGGCGGTAATTCCTTTCCCCCAAGCCACAGGGTGGGTGGGGACGGGGCCTTGAGCGGACCTTCCTCCCAGCGGACTTCCAATCGCGCGGCGGGCGAGAGAATAAAGTCGAGGTGATACGGTTTAAAGGCCCAAACCACCCCGCCATGTTTATTGATCAGCGGGCTGCCGGGCTCCGCCATTTGGAGATCCCCTTCCCGTCCGAGGTCGCGCATAAAGTAGCCGGATTTGGCAGCGGAGATGATGGCAAACTGGCAGCCGACACCAAGATGGTTGCTGGTGCCCGGCGGATAGAATGCCGAACCGAACAGGACCCCAGGCCCGAAGCTCAAGCGGTAAGCGCCGTTGGCATCGGTGTTCGTTTCTCCGGTCTGCCGAAGCGTCCCTATGCCGCAGCAGGCGCGAACGAGCGCCCCGCTCGCCGCCCGCCCCTGGTCATCGGTCACCCTTCCCTCGACCAAGAAAGTGGTCTTGGTCTGCTTCGGCTGCGGCTGCCCAACCCTGCCGTGCCCATCCAGGACGGCGCGGCGCCCGGAGTCGATGGACCGCGCGGAGAGGGGAAGCAGGAGAAGGCTAACAACGAGAATTGGGGCGCCCCTCTGGGCGGATTTGAATAGTGCTCTCATAGCATTAAAGACACGGGCAGCCGTGGTTTGTTAGCAACTTTAACCGCCCGAGGGCAATTCTGGTCCGCCGAGGTGGCGCCCATGTTTGGAACCACCCCACCTACATGCACACCATGCGGCTCATTGACAATGGTCACCCGGCGGCCCTCATCTTTCTGCCAGACATGTTTTTGCCCCTTTCCCCGGAACCGACACCAGCGCCGCGAAGGCCTCCTCAGAGTTCCGCTGAGCATGAATGGGGTCAAACCATACCTTGGTTCATTTTTTAGGGGTTTTGCCCTTGACAGTTGCGAAGGGTGAGCCTGTCACCGCTCCATGCCTCGCAAGCTGCGCATCCAATACCCCGGCGCGATGTATCACGTGATGAGCCGAGGCTGCGGCATGGCTCGGCTGGAGAGCACTTATTCGATCCGGAGGGGCGCTAGGAGTCCGGGGCGGCGTGCTGAAGCTCCAGAAAACCGTGAAGCTGGCGGATGCGGGTGGGGTGGCGCATCTTCCGCAGGGCCTTGGCCTCGATTTGGCGAATGCGTTCGCGCGTGACACGGAACTGGCGTCCGACTTCCTCCAGCGTTCGCGGGTAGCCGTCGCCCAGGCCAAAGCGCAATTCGAGGACTTTGCGTTCGCGGTCAGTGAGGCTGCAGAGCACGTCGCTCAACTTGTCTTTGAGAAGGCTAAAGCTGGTCAGGTCCGAAGGGCTATCGCTGCTCTTGTCCTCGATGAAATCGCCGAAATTTGTATCCTCGCTTTCGCCAACGGGCGATTGCAGGGAAATGGGCTGCTGGGCCATTTTCATGACAGCGCGCACACGCTCGACAGGGAGCTGCATCTCGTCGGCTATCTCGTCGGGGACCGGCTCGCGTCCGAAGTCCTGGAGGAGCCGTTTCTGGGTGCGCATGAGCTTGTTGATGGTGTCGATCATGTGGACCGGGATGCGGATCGTGCGGGCCTGGTCGGCAATGGAGCGGGTAATGGCCTGGCGAATCCACCAGGTGGCGTAGGTGGAAAACTTATAGCCGCGGCGGTATTCGAATTTTTCGACTGCCTTCATAAGGCCCATGTTGCCCTCCTGGATGAGGTCCAGGAAGGAGAGACCGCGATTGGTGTACTTCTTGGCGATGGAAATCACCAGGCGCAGGTTGGCCTCCACCATCTCGGTTTTGGCCTGGACCGCCTTCGTGTTGGCCACCTTGAGCTTCTCGTACGCCTCGAGATACTCGCGACAGGGCATGCGCACGAATTCCTCCAAAGCCCGGATCTTTGCCCGCTCCCCTTCGATCTCGGATTGATGGACGGAGCCCTTGCGTTGAACCTCAGCCTCTTTGATCAGCCGCAAACTCAACTGAAACTTATCCTGGATGTTCTCCGCGACAAGGCTCATCTCCTCGATCACTTTCTGTTTAAAGGAGAACCGCGGAAGACTGGCTTGCAGCTTGCGGTCGGCCTTCTCAAAGGCCACACGCAGCCGTTTGCTCTCTTTATTTGAGGCCGCCGCCCAGGCGACGTACTTCTCATCCACCTTGGCATCCTGGGCCTGCACCAGTTTGACAAGCTTGCCCAGCGAACGCAGGTGTGTCTCCCGCCCCTCGATTTTCTTGTCCAGGACGACCCGGTCAAATCGTTCCTTGGGCGAGTCTGAGAGCAGCTTCTCGGCTACGGCGATGTGCTCCTTGGCCGCGAAGCCAAAGGTATAGACAATCCGGCGAGCTTGGTTCTCGGCCTCCTCAATGCGCTTGGAAATCTCGACCTCCTGCTCGCGAGTCAGCAGAGGCACCTGGCCCATTTGCTTGAGATACATCCGAACGGGGTCATCCAGGATGTCCAGCCGCGTTCGTTCGTCGTCTTCTTCGGGTTCGGGCTGCTTCACCCGGTCAACCTCGGCCTGGTCCACAATATCAACATCGAGATTGCGCAGTTGGAGATAGATCTCGTCCAGTTCGTTGGGGGATGTCGTCGATTCCGACAGCAGTTCGTTGATATCCGTGTATGTCAGGTAGCCTTGTTCCTGGGCCAATCGGAGCAGTTCCTTGATCTTTTCGGTTCTCTGAATTGGGCCCTGGCCAGGATCGCCGGGCGAGATCTGGCCATTACCTGCAAGGGCCGCCTTCGCGGCCAAACAGGGCTTGGGCATTGCCTCCGGGGGCGTCGCCTCTGGAACCGAGGCTGTCTGGCGCGAGTGTGAATGAGGGGTGTTGGGTGAGGAGGTCAAATCGCGTGGGGGCTGGGTACTGGACTTCGTTTTCGGCGGGCTTGTGCGAACCTTCGACTTGGCCATAGAGATTCAAATTGTTCTGTTCTGCAACCGACGGAAACTGAACTTAAAATATGGGAATCCCTCCAGCGGGAGTCAAGGGGCAAACAGGATTGATTGGTCCGCCTCTGACTTCGCGAGGATGGCATGCCCTTCTTGTGACCGCCCCAACGAGTCCGAATCTCAATGCAAACTGGCGGTTCCCTTTCATATCCCTGAGCCTGTCCCATGGTGCGCACAGGCTCTATTCGAAGCGATAAACGCGTCCGAGGAGAATTCGGGGGTGGGGTCCCAGGTAAACCCGGTAGGAGGCCTCATCACCGTTGAGCCGCCGTCCGAGCCTCAATGCGGGACACGCGCTCCGGACGAGCGACTCTCCGAGACCGGGTGAAGGCTCCTCTCCCCCGGCAGGCACCAACTCCTCAACCGACAACCATGCCGTGTTGCCAGGCGTCTCGGGCCGGGAGCCGAAGCGGATACTGAAGTTTGCGCCGGTTATCAGGAATGTGTCGGGCGCCAGCGCCACCACCAACCCGCCTCCCGGACGGGTGTTCGCATCGGAGCCGTATTCTATCTCCGCACGGAAACCGCCAATATCCAACTGAGCGCGCTTGCTGTCTCCCTGCTGAAGGAAACCCTCGATCGAGCCGCTCTCAAGATGTCCCGAGATGGCAGGGAGCAGGTCTTGCAGCACTGCGTAGTATTCTCCCAGGACGTTCGTGGCGTTCAGCGAGTCGATGCCGAAGGGGGAGAACCCTAGCGCGTGATCATGGCCGATGGCATACATGGCGCGCAATCCCGCGCTATCATCGCGCCTGGCCTCTGGTATAAATAGTGGATTGCCGCTCTGGGTATATTCCGCGCAGACGCCTTTGAAGTCCTCCAGGTAAATGTCCGGGGCAAGCAGGTCAATGCTCGGAGCCGCTGCACGCCAAATATCCAGCATCTTCGCTACCGGCCCGCCGCTCGGATACTGGCCCGGCGCCTGCCCTTTGGACTGAACAAGCCAGGCGTTGGCGTACATCGGCAGCGGATATTGGGCTTTGCCCGCCGCCGCGACCGCCCCAATATAGCTGCCGATATACCAGGCCTGGAATATCTCATCGGTTTCGGGGCCATCGCCAAAGACCTGGCGCCAGGTGCCGGTCTGACGAAAACCAGACTCGGCCCACGCGCCCTTCACGGTAGGAAGCAGCGTCGCCTTGTGTGCCACGAGGTAGCGCATCAAGGCCGGGGGAACCTCTCCCGCGAAGGCCTTCTCGGCCAAGGCACAATGGTCACGCGAGGTTGGCATTACGCCCGATTCGTTCTCCACCTGCATCATCAGCACCGTGTGCTCCTGTCCGTCAACGTGTTTGATGTGGCGCATGAGTGCCCCAAAGGCACGCGCGTCCGCGTCGCGGTTGGCCTCGGAGAAGGCAGTGAGCTGAGTCGTGTCGATGCCCGGCCGGTGCTGGCAACGCGGAAACCGTGTCCAGTTGGTTTTGACCCAGGCCGGCACGTAGGTGCCGTTGGCATTCTTCCAGGTTGCAAACCAGATGAAGACCAGTTTGAGATGGTGCTCGCGGGCAGCCTTGATAATTCCATCCACGAGCTTGAAATCGAAGTGGCCCTCCTCCGGTTCGACCAGTTCCCACGAGGCGCTGGCGATGACCGTATTGAGATTGAGAGCCTCGAGCCGGGGCCAGACCGGCTCCAGATACTCCAGGCTCGAGGAACTGGAATTGTGCAACTCACCGGCGAGCATGATAAAGGGCCGGCCATCCACAATGAGGCGTGTGTGGGTGCCAGCGCCCTCAATGCGCGGCATTCCGGGGTCCGCACCCATGGCGGCGAGGGCTGAAGCAAGGAGGAGGGCGGTAATAGACGCTTTCATGGTGTTTTCGCGAGTCCATTATGCCACGCTGAGGTTCTTTGCCAATGCGGTTTGTTGCAAAAAACCTCCTAAAGCGTATTGACTTCCGCCCGTGCTTGAGTATTTTCGAGCTTTCCCTTCACGGGGATAGCACATGAAGACGTATTTGCCGAGAATCAATCTGGATGAGCGCAAGTGGCATGTCATTGATGCCAATGGCGCCGTTTTGGGCCGGTTGGCCGCGCAGGTGGCCGATATCCTGCGCGGAAAAAACAAGCCTGTTTTCACTCCCCACCTTGACGCAGGCGATTTTGTCGTTGTCATCAACGCCGAGAAGGTCCGCTTGACCGGCAAGAAGGAGATCCAGAAGAAGTACATGAGCTACTCCGGCTGGAAAGGCGGAGAGAAATATACTTCTGTGCAGCAACTTCGCGCGCGCCATCCCGAGAAGCTCATCACCCATGCAGTCCGGGGCATGGTCCCCAAGAATCGCCTCGGACGCGTCCTCATGACCAAGCTCAAAGTCTATAAGGGACAAGAACATCCCCACGCCGCTCAAAAACCGGATATGCTCGCTCCGGCTGCTTAATTGCCGTTCCGAGTTTAGCGTTTAACCTATATCCTTTCGCTCATGGCCGATATCATTGCTCCTGAAACCAAGTCCTCCCACTCCCTCGGCACCGGCCGCCGCAAGACGGCGGTTGCCCGGGTCCGCCTCACCTCGGGGTCGGGCCGGATTCTCGTCAACGGCCGCCCTTTCGAGAACTATTTCCCCGTCGAGGCGATGCGCGTCACTGTGTCCCAGCCGTTCAGCGTGACCGGGACCATCGAGAAGTTTGACGCCCAAGTCACCGTTTCTGGCGGCGGGCTCCAAGGCCAGGCAACTGCGGTGCGCCACGGCCTTGCGCGCGCTCTCCTTGGGGTGGACCCCAGCTTCAGGCCCTTGCTCAAGCCGGAGGGGTTTCTCACCCGCGACCCGCGGATGAGGGAACGCAAGAAATACGGCCAACCCGGCGCCCGCAAACGCTTCCAATACAGCAAGCGATAAGCTCAGTAGCGGTACGGCAGCGGCGAGCCACCGAAAGAGCGATCCTCAAAATATTTCAGGCCGCTCTTCTCCCTCCTCCCGCGTGGGAACACCGAAATGGAAGCCGGTTTCGTCCTCGTAGCCGGTGGGTATGGTGAAGCAGGCGCGCAAGCGGAGTCTGCCGATGAGCCGTGACCAGAAACCGTGGCCGGGTTGAGAAGATTCAAAGTTGCAGCGGGGCATGCGCGCCTCATCCTGCTCGCAATGTAAGATGGTCGTGGCCATGAGCGTGACCCTGACAGAACCGTGCGCGAGGCGCTAGCCCTTTCTTGGCATCCTCCATCCAAGTTTTGCTAAGCTCCCACCGCGCTGGCTAGCGATGACTCTCTTTTGGCGCTCTTCTGTTCCCGGCGCCTGTTCCCGAATCTGCTCGCGCCGGCGCCGTTTTGGGCTATACTCCTAGGCGTTCGCACCCTCAATGAGAGACATTGGCACAAATGAAATGACGGGATGAGCAGACTATTGCTGGTCGATGACGAAGAAGATGTAAGATACTCCTTTCAGCGGATCTTTGATTCGCCGGAAATCGAGTTGGAGACCGCCTCGAGCGGTGAGGAGGCCTTGAAACTCATCCCCAAGTTCAAACCTGACCTGGTGATGATGGATATCCGCATGGGCGGCATTACGGGCCTGGACACACTGCGCCGACTCCGCCAACTGGATTCCAAACTCCTGGTGATCCTCATGACCGCGTACGGCACAACCCAAGCCGCCATTGAGGCCCTCAAACTGGGCGCCTACGATTACCTGCTCAAGCCATTTGACGTGCCCAAGCTCAAAGAACTCGTCGCCAACGCCCTCAAGGCGGCACGCGACATGAAGCATGTCGTTTCCTATCAACCCCTGCTTGAACAGGTAGACTACGAGCAGGGTATTATTGGCCGTAGCGAGCCGATGCAGCAGGTCTTCAAGCTCATTGGCCAACTCGCCGCCTCCGACGCCACAGCCCTCATCACCGGCGAAAGCGGAACTGGCAAGGAGTTGGTCGCCAGGGCCATCTATCATCACAGCCGCCGCGCCTCGCAACCATTCCTGGCGGTCAACTGCGCGGCAATTCCGGAGCAGTTGCTCGAGAGCGAATTGTTCGGGCATGAACGCGGCGCGTTTACCGGCGCCACACTTCAGCGCATCGGCAAATTCGAGCAGTGCAACCGGGGAACACTCTTCCTGGACGAGATTGGCGATATGACCCCCGCCACCCAGACCAAGATTCTGCGCGTGCTTCAGTCCGGCACATTCGAGCGGGTGGGAGGCAACCAGCCCATTAAGGTCGATGTTCGCATCATCGCGGCGACCAACAAACCGCTGGAGCAGGCGGTCGCCACCCGCCAATTCCGCGAAGACCTGTTCTACCGCCTCAACGTCGTGCGTCTCCATGTCCCCCCTCTGCGCGAGCGTCCGGGGGACATTCGGCTGCTCGTCAACTATTTTCTGAAAACCTTCGCCCGCGAGCAGCAGTCAGCCCCTAAGTCGATCACCACTGCGGCCATTAAGGCCCTGGAGCACTACCACTGGCCTGGAAACGTGCGGGAACTCGAGAACGCTATCCGCCGCGCATTGGTCATAGCCAAATGGGATGCCATCTTGCCAAGCGATCTTCCCGCTGAGATTGCCGGGCGGGAGACGGCTTCGGGCGCGAGCCCGCCACCGCCGCCGGTCACTTCAATTCAGGGGGATCCGGATGTGGCGGTCCTGGGCCAGCAGTTGTTTCACTGGGCTAAGAAAAACCCGAAACTCAAGATCCTCCCAGCCATCGAGCGCGAATTGGTTATTCAGGCCCTCAAGGAAACCGATGGCAACCAGGTCCGCGCCGCAAAGCTGCTGGGCATTACCCGCGCGACGCAGCGCAAACGCATCGAGAAATTCGGGATCCATCGGGAAATGAGTGTTACCTGAATGAATGCGCCAGATGCTGCTAATGCCGGACCCGCGTCCGCTGGTTGAGAGATTGGGTGTGGAATTTTTCCAGGGCGCGCCGGAATGTCCGGGTGTCTATCTGATGCGGGATGGGGCCGGGGCGGTGCTCTATGTTGGCAAGGCGAAGAACCTGCGCAGGCGGCTGGGCAGCTACCGGGTGGCGAATCCGGACCGCATGGCGCGGCGGCACTTGAGGTTGGTGCGGGCCGTCGAACGAATTGACTTCGAAGAATGCCCCGACGAAGCCTCCGCACTGGCCCGGGAATCAGAACTGCTGCGCAGCCTGCGCCCGCGCTTTAATCGAGCGGGGACGTGGCCCGGACCCCGGCGGTTTCTTGGATGGCGGCTCACGGCCGAGGGACTGGAGTTGGCCATCCTCAACGAAGAAGACCTCGCATGGCGGAACCATGGACCGTTCGGCTCTGGCGTGTTTTCCCTACGGGCTGCCCTGGTGCGCCTGTTGTGGTGGAGCGTTCACCCGGACCGCTCGCTGGCCCAAATGCCGCGAGGCTCGTTTGCAGGCCGGCGTGGCGAAGTTGTCACCCTCAAAGCCGGAGAAACCGACGCGGGCCTTTTGGCGGAATGCGCCTCACGGCTAGGGCATTTCTTTGACGGGCATCCCGGAAAACTCGCCGAATGGGTGCTGGAACGTACGGCCTTGCAAACTCGCCACTTCGACTTGGCTGTTCGCGAGGCGGATCTCGAGACCGTATCCCGTTGCGGAGCGATGAAGGCC
>JBJKSV010000591.1:0-3919 GCA_046703605.1 Limisphaerales bacterium | reverse complement strand
TCCAGGCGTCTGAGCCAGGCTGTGAGCGGGTTGGAACAGAAATTCGACGCCTTAAGAGACACCACCGATGCGAAGCTGGCCACCGTCGCCGAAAAGCAGGCCGAGTCGCTGAGGGAATCCCGCGCTGAACTTTCCGCCGCACTGACCAGCCTTCGGGCAGGCCTGCAGGAGCGGTTCGACAAACTAACCGACACCCAGAGCACCGCCGCGCGGGAAGGGCGTCTCGAGCTGGCCAAGGGGTTGGGCGAGTCCACAACGGAGCTGCGCAAGAGGTTTGAATCGCTGGAGACGCGAACAGCGCAAAGCCTCGAGACCATTCGCTCAAAGGTCGATGAGAGCTTGCAGCACCTCGGTGAACAGGTCCAGCAAAAACTCGAGAAGAACCTCCAGGAGGGCTTCGCCCACTTTCAGAAGGTTCAGGAGCACCTCAAGGCCGCCGAGGAACAGTTGCGCAATGTCGGCGCCGTCGGCCAATCCATCAACGAGCTTAACAGCCTCCTGAAGCTGCCGCACTTGCGCGGCAAATTCGGCGAGGCCGAGCTGGGAAAACTGTTGGCGGACTTTCTCCCGGCAGGCTCTTACGAGGAGCAGGCCGCCGTCGTGCCGGACTCGAAGGAGGCGGTCGATGCGATTGTGAAGTTTCCTGGCGCCACCCTCCCCATCGACAGCAAGTTTAACCGCGAGCAAATACTGCCTCTGTTCGAGACCAGCGACCCGCAACTCCTCAAAGAGGCGCGCCAGCAGTTGGCCGTGGTCATCAAACAGCAGGCTCAAAGCATTAGCGCCAAATACATCCATCCCGAGCACGGCACAACCGACATGGCGCTGATCTTTTTGCCGAGCGAGACAATCTATTTCGAGGTCATTCGAAACACCGGCCTGTGCGAAGCCCTCCACAAGCTGAAAGTCTTTCCCGTCTCGCCCAACACTCTGGCCATCACACTGAAGTCAATTGCCATCAGCTTCGGCCTTTACGAATTCGCCAAGAATGTGGAGAAAACGCTCGAACAGGTGAAGCAGGCACAACGCTCCTTCGGCCTGTTTCAGAAGCGGTTCGAGGAGGTCGGCAAAGGTTTGGAACGCGCCCAACAAGCCTACGGCACGGCGGCGGGCCACCTGAGCCGATACAGCAATCGCGTCGTTCGCCTGACCGGCGAAAACGTTCCCGAACTGGAGGACACCTCAGCGGGCGCCATCGAGCCGGGCCAGGTCCCGGACGCGGCGCGGCTCCTGGAGCGTGGTGACGGGGCGGATGGCAGCCCCCTCGTTTAGCGGCGGCTCGCCCGGGCTGCGGTATTCGATACTGTCCACAAACTTCTGCATGGCCGCTTCCTGCCGCTCGATGGACTCCACGAGCTTAAACTGCGTCCGGCACCGATCCAGGTTGTGGCCCGGGCGGTGAATGCGGAAATACGTGTCGCCGCTCAGGAAATCCGTAAGAAACCGAATGCCGATCTCGAACGTAATCAGCTTGCCGGAGAAAGCGATGAGATCCTTCTCCGCCTTGGTCAAAAACCGTCCCGCGGTCGAAAGATAACCCTCGGCCAACTTCTTGAACATCGAGATCTGCATCTTCACCTTGGAGAGGTCGCGCTCGTCTTCGAGGGTGGGGCTGGTGGTCGTGCGCACCATGTCGCCAAAATCATAAAGGGCGCAGCCGTGCATCACGGTGTCCAGATCCACGACGCACATCGCCTTGCCGGTTTTCATGTCCAGCATGACGTTATTGAATTTTGTGTCGTTGTGCGTGATCCGTTCTGGTATCCGCCCCTCCTCCATGCCATCCAGGATCACGCTGGCCAGGGCCTCGTGTTTCATGGCAAATTCGATCTCGGCCTTAGCGTCTTTGGCACGGTTGAAGTGATCCTTCTCCACGGCTTCTGTCAACCAGGCAAACCGCTTGCGCGTGTTGTGGAAATCGGGAATGGTCTCCAGCAGGCGTTCGCCGCCAAGGTCCACCAGGTGGTGCTGGAACTCGCCAAACGCCCGGCCCGCCTCATAGGCCTGTTTGGGGGTCTGCACCGCCTCGAACGTCTGTACCCCCTCGACGAAAACAAACGTGCGCCAGTATTCGCCATCCCCGTTAAAATAAAATGGCTGGCCGTCCCGCGTCGGGATCACGACCAAGGACCGGCGCGTAATGTCCTCCTTATCCCCGGCCTCAAGCTTCTGCCGGATGTGGCGCGTGACCCGCACGAGGTTCTTCATGACGGCCGGCGGTTCTTTAAAGACATTCTTATTGATCTTTTGATGGATATATCGCACACGCGTGCCGCCCTGGTCGTACGTAGCGGAGTAGGTCTCGTTGATGTGCCCAATCTTGAACGTCTCCGCGTGCAGAATCTCGCCGTAGATTTGGAATTGCCTGGAAATATGCTGCAGCTCTTTCTCCTGGTACGCCATAGTCGATTAGTGTTTTTCCTGACTGATACTGGCCCTTTAGCATGGAACTGACAATCCCGATCTTCTGGAATCCCAAGGCCGCTCCCAATTCCTGACCCGAGACGCTCCTGGCCAAGCTCCGCCCCCGGTTGACAAAGCCGCCTTTTTGGTGGCCGGAGAGTTTTGGGACTCTTGACAATCCGCTGCTCTCCGCTAGAGTCTGAATGGACTCTGCGGGTGTAGCTCAATGGTAGAGCTCCAGCCTTCCAAGCTGGCCACGTGGGTTCGATTCCCATCACCCGCTCCAGTTCCTCTAACCCCCTTCAATTTAGTGACTTAGCCATTGGTCGCTACGGTCATGATCCGGCATGCATAACGTTTATGCATAACGTGTTCACCCGTATCGTGGCGGATTCTTGGCGGTCTGGCCAGTCTGGAAAACTCCCCGCCTACGCCTTTCGCCTTGCCGGGTAGCCGCGGCGTTCGGGGGCTTGGACGGGTGAAGATAGCGGACGGCGGAGCCGGCGCGTTGCGGAGGCAAGCGTGGCTCCTGGCGCCGCCGGTGGAAGTATTGGCGGGAAGATTCGGTCAATTCATGGAGAATTGGATAACCGACAAGAAATGGACGCGCGTCTCCGAAAACGCGTCGTACACGATTAGGCTCCGTCCCTTCGGAACGTCGCGGCATGTTATGTACCAAACACGCGTGTTCGGGATGTTCGTCCCAGTCGTTGCCTCCCTGGCCAAGACCCACTCCACGCCCCTGATGAGATCATCTGCGCGTCGCTCATTGGGTTCGATGCTTCGCATCTCCTCCTCGAACTGCTCCTCCCAGACGCTCTCTCTCATCAGGCAGCACTAAGCGTTTGCCTCGAGGGCTGATTTAGCGAGAGCGTCGAGACCGCTCCCATACTCGATCCTTTCCTGGCTAATCGGATGCCGAGAAATGCGGGCCACCTGATATGGAATCGTCTCCTGATCCGCGGCGAGTCGCCAGCCCACGAAGTCATGGGACTCATCGCTGATCTCGGCGGCCGTCTTCCCCCGATGGAGATTGATCACCTTATCCACTAAGGCGATTTGCTCAGGAGTGAACTCGCCCAGGTGCGCTGGTCTGCGCGGGATAAGCCTGTGCTGAGGGAATCCGTGAAACTCCGATTGCAACATAATGGCGTCCCCGCTGTCCAACATGCCCTTCCTGACTGGAATCCATCTTCTCGGCGCTGGTCCGTTTGCGAGACGGAAATAGTCAGATCCCGTGATTGATTTGCCGAAGTTGAGGAAAGCGAGAAAATCAGAGTAGAACAGGAGCTTATTAAGCTTGGTAGCGCCGAAGGACTCGTCCCCGATGGACTTCTGGGCGATGTACAGAGCAAGCTCCTGAAGGAGCTTGTCCTTCCTCGTTTCAGTTGCTTTTTCTGTCTTCATTTTCATGTACGAATATTATCCCACTTGTCAATCCAGCTATGACCACAAAACTCGGTTGCCTCATTGATGGTCAGGCACTTACAACGGCCAGCCGATTTCGTACTTAATC
>JBJKSV010000590.1:0-4475 GCA_046703605.1 Limisphaerales bacterium | reverse complement strand
ATGGTGGATGGTGGATGATGGATGATGGAGATGCCCGGCCTCCGTGGCGCCTCCACGGCATCCGGGGCGCAGTGCCGCCGATTCCCACACCAATCGCAAATCGCAAATCTAAAATCGCAAATCCCGTCAGTGGTGGAGTGATGGAGTGATGGAGTGATGGAGTGATGGAGTGATGGAGTGATGGGTACAAACCTCTCCCGTGGGCTTGGCTGCCCGGACCACCGCTGCACTGACCTTTCGAGCACCGTCCACATTTCCATTTCTCGCTCACAGTCATCGGCCCCCTGCGCGCGACAGCGCCCCCAACATCCCAATTCGGGCTTGTAGTAAATCAGCAGGTCAGTTCCTCGCTCTACGCATCCGTTGCCGATCACTGACCATATTTTGCTGCTGGTGCGGCGGGGGCGAAGCGGCCTGCACCTGAGGGTCGCCCACCGGCATTTGATTGGGCATTGGGCATTCACCATTATTCATTGGCAATGGCGATAGCCCGTGCGCACCCAGTCACCCACCTGACGGCTGCCTGACGCCTTCCTGACGCCTAACCTGACGGGTTAAGTCCTTGATTATCAACGATCCTGACGGGTTGACGGGTCTAACGCCCCGTCTATACCCTCCCGCCTCTCATGCGCCCGCTGCAACTGTGATTAGCGGCTGGCTTGCAGCCTGGACAGGAGGACTGCCAGCCCTCCGGCCAGCGCTGTAAAAGCCAAGAGAGCGGGGCACTCCAGCACAAGCACGTGGCCGGCCTTGCCGAAATAAAGCACGCTCTGCAAGCCATGCATCGCCCAATAACTGGGGGTCGCTTCGGCGATGGTCTTGAAGAGGTCCGGCACGATTTCGATTGGCCACCAGCAGCCGCCCAGGGCCGCAAGCACCATCGTGACGAAGATGCCGGCCAGGACAACCTGCTTTTCGGTCTGGCAGATGAGTCCCACCAGGATGCTCAAGGCCCCCGCGAACAGCGCCAGGGCCAGCACCACCGGCCCCAGAAAAAGCGGATGCTCGCCCAGCGGCAACCGGAATAGCAGCGCCCCGCAGCCCAGCAGCAACCCGGCCTGGAGCAGGCCCAAAAAGACCCGGGAGAGCGCCTTTCCCGCATAGACCTCGGAGGCCGGCAGAGGCGAGGCCAAGAGCCGCCGCAACTGGCCCTCATTGCGGTCGTGGACGAGATTTGACGCGCCGTAAATGACGACCATCTGAATGACAAACATCACGAGCATTCCCGGCAAGCTCTGGTAGAAGCCCGTGGGCGGCGGCCGCAGCGAGCGGTCCGAACGTAGGGACAGGGTGAGGAGTTGGGGCCGTTTGAGGGCGTTCTCAAGCGCGTCCTTGCGCGCGCTGGTCCATGGATGGTGGCTCACATCCGCCAGCACCAGCCCCTCCGTGAAGCGAACCACGGCATGCAGCAGGCAGGATTGGACTTCAAGCAACCGGTCGGGTGAAGTGCCGCCTTTGACGAGGGTGGCCTCGACCGGCTTGCCCTGGAGGATGGAATCGCCAAAGCCAGCGGGGATGACAACTCCGTAGGGCCATTTGTTCTTGAGATCGGTCTGGCTCTCGGCCCCTTTCATCTCAATCCAATAACCCTCCTGCCGGAGTTGACCGACGAACAATCCCGACAGGTCTGTGTGATCCAGGTCAATGACCGGAATCCAGGTCGCCTGCGGCCCGCCGGCGCGCATCGCGCTGCCGAAGATATAGGTGAAGACGAGCGGCAGCGCCACCAGCCAGAGCGCCGCCTGCCAGTCTTTAAGGAAGCGCCGCAAATCGTTTAGGATCAGGCGGAGCAGGATCATTGCTTCCCTCCCGAGACGAGTTGGCGGTGGAAGAAGAGGAAGGCGATCAGGCTGCCGGCCACCCCCACCGCCAGCAGGCCGGTGATGGCGGGCGCCAGGGCCGATAGCGGTTTGGCGTGCAGGAGGCCCTCCAGGGCGATCACGGCCCAACGGTTGGGGAGGAAACTTCCTATGTGTTGCATGCCCGCCGGGAGACTTTGGAACGGAAACATGTTGCCGCCCAGCATGCCCAGGATCATTACCAGGACGGAGGACATCACGTTAGCCTGTTCCCGCGTCCGGGCCAGGGAATAAATCAGCGCCAGCGTCCCAGTGATCGAAACGGCGCAGGCGCAAACGACTCCGGCCAGCTTGAGGGGATTGCCCCAGGGAAGCCGGAACAACATTGCGGTAACCAACGCAAGGGCCAGGAGAACCAAGGCGCAAAGCGCGAAGCAGCGAAGCAACTTTGCCAGGATGAACTCCGGCACGGTGACGGGCGAGGCCAGAATGCGGGGCAGGATGTGCGTCTCCTTTTCATGGAGCACCTCTTGCAGCGGGCCCTGCCCGAGGAACATCACCCAGAAATACATCAGGCCCGGAAGAACAAAGGCCAGCGCTTCGCTCATGGTTTTGCGGGGGTTGAGGGTGGATTGGCGGGTTTGATGACGTAAGCGGAGGCATCGATGGTCTCGAACTTCACCAAGGGCGGGAAAACGTAGCCGCGCAAACCGCGCAGCTTCTCCCACGATTCAGAAACGGCGGCGGCCACCAGGGCCTTTTCCGGAAAACTCTCTTCCCGGAACAACTCGCGGAGAGTCACCAAGGGTTCGCGCAAGACCTCGCCCGCGCCGGAAAGGCCCGCCACCAGCAACGAGGCGCCCTGCCACACCACCTTGGGCAGTATCTGCTCCGCCGGGTTTTCGTACATCTCGATGGCGTTGGTCTTTCCTTCCAGGAGATCTTCCGTTGTATGGGCGGGCAGGATGATGAAGGCGGAGGCCTTTCGCTCCTCCAGCATCCGAATGCCCTGCTGGCGCGAATCGACGAGGTGCAAACGCAATTGTTTGGCCGCCTCACCCTGGCGGGTGAGCGAGCGAAGAAAACCCCCAATCATATCGTTGTCTTGATCGAGCAGGGCGACATGAATCACCGGCATCGAGGCCGGGCCATGGCCGCCAAAGACAGCGGCTATCAGCCCAGCCATCACCAACGGCAGCGCGGCGTAAAGAACGACTGTCCAGGGACGCCGCCAATCCCGCTTCAGGTCGTTGAGGACAAGGAGAAAGACGGTTTTCAATCGCGCAGTTCCCTTCCCGTCAGCTTGAGAAACACGCTCTCCAGCGTCGGCTTCTGAACCGACAGATCGGCAACCTCGACCCCGCCACGCCCCAACCGGTTGATCAGCGTCGCCAAATTATAGTCCGGCTTCTCCAGATGCAGCATGGCCTGGCCATCCGCCGCGTTAAGAAAGGCTACCGGGTCGCCCTCAAGCGCCTGCTGGACCTGGGGCGCCGTAAACGAACCGCGAATCGTGATCACGTCGCGGCCCCCGGCCACCTTCGCCAATTCCGCCACCGACCCGGTTTGCAGCACCTTGCCGTGGTCCATGATGGCAATGCGGTCGCAGAGCTTCTCGGCTTCCTCGAGGTGGTGTGTGGTAAAGATGATAGTCGTTCCCTGGCGGGCGATGTCGCGGATGATATCGAGGATGTTGTTCCGGGCCTGGGGGTCGATGCCCACGGTCGGCTCGTCCAGGAGGAGGGCCTTGGGCCGATGCACAAGGCCGATGGCCAGGTTCAACCGGCGTTTCATCCCGCCTGAATAGCGCGAGACCGGCTCTCTCGCTCTCTCGGCCAGCCCAACCCGGTCGAGCAATTCGCCGCTCCTTTGGCGCAACTCGGAGTGTCCGAGGCCGTAAAGCCCGACCCAAAACACCAGGTTCTCCCGCGCGCTGAGTTCCTCATAGAGCGCAAGTTCCTGGGGCACCAGTCCCAGCAGCCGCTTGGTCCGCCGCGGGTCTTGCCACAGGTCACAATCACCAATGCGGACCGTGCCCTCATCGGGCTTGAGCAACCCGCAAACCATCGAGATGGTCGTGGTCTTGCCCGCGCCGTTCGGCCCGAGGAACCCAAAAAGCTCGCCTTCCGAGACCTCAAACGAGACGCGGTCCACAGCCCGGAGTTGGCCGAAGTTTTTCGAGAGGCCCTGGACAGTAATCATGGGTTTCCTTTACAGAAGGTCATCTTAACCGGCCGTCAGGGGATGTAAAGCCATTCGCGATGCGATGAGGGGGTGGGGACGCATCCGGCCAGGACCACCGGCAAATGCTAAACAAGCTCGCGCCCTACCCCAGCCGGATCTCATGGGTGGTCCAGTCAAGATGCGCCCAGGGGGTGGAATTGTTGCCGGACGGACAAAGGGCTAGCGCCCCATGAGACTTGCGATATCCACCCTGTTGGAGGTGAGGGCGAACAGAGAGGGCTGCCAGGGATCGAGCGTGAAATGGATGCGCTTGGTGTATCCGAGATAGGCCCCGGAGCGCAGGTCATAGACATGCGCGGGATGTCCGAGCCTGGCGTCGAGGGTAATCGGCTCTTCCAAGGCTTCGTTGCCGCCGGCCTGCTTCAAATCCTCGCTCATCTGGTAGCTGACAATGCGTTCAAATGCCACCAGGCGGCCCCACTTGACCAAGAA
>JBJKSV010000589.1:0-4070 GCA_046703605.1 Limisphaerales bacterium | reverse complement strand
TTTCCAGGAGGCAGATTATCGCCGAAATGTGAGCTATGAGAGTTCGTGCGACCGCCGACGTCAAACAAATCCAGCCTGGGACCGGGGTGAAGTCCAACCTGCACTACTGGCCGTCAAACTCCCAGTTAATGTCGGGGCACTTGGGATCGGTAATCTTGCCGCCGGCAAGGCCGACGACATAGCCGTACTTGAAATTGGCCACGTGGGCATCGCCAAAAACGATGTTGCCGGTGCCGGTGTGCCGGCCGGAGAACCGGTTGCACCAGCTATAGGTGCTGCTCAGATCTTTCGGGTTGTCGCGGCAGCCCTGACACATAAGGAGGCAAGGCATTGAACCAGTCAGAAAGCCCGATGGGAGGCGAAGCCGTCGCGTCGGCATACATCTCCGCCCAGGTTGGATTATGGTCCGGAGTGGCGGCGTAAAGTACGTCCCGTGATGCCGGATAATACTGGTCATTGTCATCGGCGTACATGGACATTGCCAGGCCCCACTGCCTGAGATTATTCAGGCAACTGATGCGCTGGGCCTTGGCTTTGGCCGCAGAGAGCGCCGGCAGGAGCATCGAGGCCAAAACAGCGATGATGGCAATGACCACCAGCAGTTCAATCAGGGTAAATCCCTTTTTCAAGCGAGCGTGCATTTACGGGGTTCACTCTACGTTTGCACAAGCCAGAGTCAAATGGCAGCTCGTTACAATTTCGCAACACCGATCTTGACTTCCGCAGGACAATAAATGATGATGCAACGTGAATTTCCTAGTCCGTTTGCCCAAGTGGCTCGCCGTGTTGGCGCTGACGCTCTCGCTCAGCGCCCCGTGGGCCATGCTGCAAACAATCGCCTGGACGGGGATGATGTTCACCTATTCGCGCGACGCATCCTTTAGCGAGGCCCTCCACAAGACCTTCGACGGAAAGCACCCGTGCTGCCTGTGCAAAATGATCGAAGAAGGGCGCGCCAAGGACCGGGGCCAAAATCACCAGCAAGTCAAGCCTGGCCCAAAGCTCGACCTCGGAATTGTGTGGCAATCGCAGGAGTTTGATTTCACGTGTGAACGCGAGCTGGTCTGTTGTTGTTGCCTCTCCTTAAGGCCCCGTCCCGCACGGCCTCCCAAGCCGCCTCCTCGAAGCTCCACTTCGGACACTCTCACCTGACGCACGTCGCTGTTGCGAAAGCTCATGCGATAAGCGGCGCTAATTGGCTCTGTGCATCGGGCGAGTGTGCCCTCTCCCAATGGCCTCCTTTTTCCGGCTGGCTGCGGTCCCCGAAGGCTGTGTGGCCTTCGTGGCGGGCCGGACCCTCGTGTGGAGGGGCTCTGCGGCCGAGTTTTGAACCTTTTTGAATTTGTAGATTGAAAGAAATAATGCTAATGAAGAAAAGCCTGTTTGCCCTTGGGACAATCGCCCTGGCGTGTGCGCCGGCGCTTGTCTCCGCCGACTCACTCACTTCGGTGCCTATCATAGGCGGGATGATTATGCCTATGGTTTCATATCACGCTGCCGACGCCATGATGCACGTCATGATGCCGCCGGACATTCCGCAACTGACACCGCTGCTCATCAGCTACCCCACCAATCACTTCGACCCGGCCGATCCGTGGTTTGACGCCCTGGACTCCAGCCGGCAAGGGCTCTCGTTCAGCCGGCGTTACGGATTCATGATGGATCCCGGCTCCGATCCTTTGCCACCTGGCGCCCAGATGTGGATTCGCCTCCTGTCCAGTTCGCCCCAATTGCAGTTTCACAGTGTCTCTACCGGTCCACGCACTTTCATCCCAATCTTCGGCACGGACGGCGCCACAAACGCCCTCTATTGGGACGGGGTCATGTTCCATCCCGTCGTGACGGCGCCGCCCGGCGCCAATGGTTTCACGGCCACTTTTCAGGTCTATCTCGTGGACACCGCCATCGGGCAGGAAGTGGCCAATTCCGCCAGCGCGCCGTTCGAGTTGGATTGGACCGACGTGCCCGATGGGCGTCCGAAACTGGAGTTGAGCGCAACTCAGGCTGGGAACATCGTTGTGGCCTGGCCGTCGGCCACGGCAACCAATTGGTTGCTTGAGTCAGCCAACTCTCCCAACGCCAGCGTCTGGACAGCGGTTACCAATGCCCCCTCCAATCTGGATGGCCAACCGTGCGTTATCCTCGATCCGGCCACGCCGCAGCAATTTTTCCGAATGCGCTATGTGCCCTAACCCCACTGGAAATATCGGACACCGAACCTTGCCGAAAACGTCAGGGCGGTCTTTTGGCCGGCGGGCGAATTGCCCTGGGCCGCGGGACCATGGCGGGTTTACACTGATCGAGTTGCTGGTCGTCATCGCGATCATCGCGATGCTGGCCGCCATGTTGTTGCCGGCCCTGGCGAGCGCCAATGAATCGGCCCGTGCTATTGATTGCCTGAGCAACATGCGCCAACTCGGCTTGGCAGTGATGCTCTATGCGCAAGACCACCACGACACCTTCCCGCGCAGCCAACACTCGGCCTTTGCCAACGGGGAACTGCCCTGGGAGCGGAGCCTGACTTCGGAACTCGGCTCCAAGACCAGGTCCTGGACGAATCTGTTAAAGGGCATCTATCATTGCCCGACCGACCAACGCCCTTGCACCACCACGAACCTGAGTTATGCGTTCAATGTCTATTTCGAACTCGGGTCGGACGACGATTACGTCGGCAAACCTCAAACCTGGCGGCGGACGAGCAACGTCCCCCGCCCTTCAGCAACCATCCTCTTTTGCGAAAACGCCGGCCTCTCCGATCACGTGATGCCGGAATACTGGTTTTCGCCCTCGGATGCGGCGGACCTGGCCTCGCACCGCCACGAGGGGCGCGCCAATTACACCTTCGCGGATGGTCACTCCCAACTGCTCCCGCTGTCGCGGGCGTTCAGCCCGCCACAATTGAACAACTTCGACCCCGTGATGGCGGAGTGAAGGGCCTTTTCTCAAGGTTGTCCGGCGCGGATGATTTCCAAGAACTCCAGCGCCGGGCGGCTGAGGGCACGTTGCTTGGGCCAGAAGGCGAGGATTTGGCGTTCGGGCCGAGGGGACGCCAGCGAGCGATACTCCAGGAGGCGTTGGCGCTGGGACCGCAGAGCCATCCCCGGAATGAGCGAGATGCCCAAACCCGCGCGCACCAGGGCCTGGACGGTCTCCAGTTGGGCGCTGCGGAAGACGACGCGTGGCCGCAAGTCACGGCGATCACAAAAGCCCAACACCTGGTCGCCCAGGCAATGGCCCTCCTTCATGATGATAAGGCGTTCGTGGTCAAGATCGGCCGCACGGATGCATCGTTTGCGCGCGAGCCGGTGTCCGGGAGGCAGGGCCAACCTCAACTCCTCGGTGAACAACTGCTTCAATTCCATCCGGGCGTCGTGAATCGGCTGGCTGGCCAGGGCAAAGTCAATTTCATAAGACGCTGCCAATGTCAGCAGTCCTGCTGTGGTGTCTTCCTGGACGACCATTTCCACGCCGGGATATTTCTTGGCAAACGCGGACATTGCCCCCGGCAACAAATAAGGCGCAATGGTCGGCAGCACGCCAATGGCCACCCTGCCCCGCAATAGCCCGACCGCGTCCTTCGCCTCGCGTTGGGCCGCGTCCGCTTCTTCCAGAATTCGCGTTGCCCGCCGCAGAAAGGCTGCGCCGGATGGCGTTAGTTTCGCCGCGCGCTTGGTGCGGTCAAAGAGCCGCTCGCCCAGTTCGTCTTCCAGTTTCTGAATTTGCTGGCTCAGGGAGGGCTGGGAGACATGGCACTGCTCGGCGGCGCGCGAAAAAGTTCCCGTCCGCGCCACAGCCACGACATAACGAAACTGGTGCATTTCCATAGGCAATGCCTATGGTAGCCAGAGGAAAGAAGTATTTCAATAATGCACTGAACGATGGAAGAAGTATTAGAATCGAAGAAACAAAATTGACATCTATCCATGAACGACAAAGATAACGTGAGCATGGCGGGCACTGGCAACGAAACCGCCGAATTCACGACAACCGATCAAACGAGAACGCCCACGGCAGCCGAGGGCCAATGCCCATTCCATCACGCCACCGGTGGCGGCACGACCAACCAAGAC
>JBJKSV010000588.1:0-6145 GCA_046703605.1 Limisphaerales bacterium | reverse complement strand
CTTCAGGGGAAGGGCCTTGAGCTTGTCGCGGATGTCTGGCTCGACGGGCTTATGACTGGGGTTAGGAGACCTGCTGTCGTTTGTCCCCCAGATAAGCTGCAGCTCAAAAGTCGCCTCTTTGCCGCCCCTCTTAGCTCGGGCGGCGGTGAGAATCGCGTTCACTCCCGCGGTCAATGCCTCCCCATAGCGCCCCTGCTCGAAAGGAGGGGTAATTTGCTCCTCAATGATTCGCCTGGCAACCGGCCCTGGCAGCGCGTCCTCCAACCCGCTCCCCACGCGCAACACCATCTTGTGCCCGGCAACAAAAACGAAGAGCACCGCGCTGTGGCCGCTGGTCTCGCGCGCCAGGTCCCACGCCCGAGCCACACGCAGCGAGTAATCGTCAACCGACGCTCCGGATTGCATGCGCGGATAAACCACAACCACGATCTTGTGGGACGTCTGCCGCCGGTAATTCTCTAACTCCCGGTTGAGTTTGGCAGCGGTGGCAGGAGCGACGATATGGGCGTAGTCGTTGAAGAGGGCCTCGGGGGCGGGAGGGATGACTTCACCGGCCAAGGTCGAAGCTGCCTCTCCGAGAGCCAGCCAAGCCGCGGCTGCGACGAACCAAACGAGGAACATGGCCGAAATCAGTCTAGGTCTCATTCCTGCTACAAAGCTACCTTGCTACCGGTTGGCCGCCAACTCCTTTTCAGCGGGGTAGGAGAACCAGACCAACGTCGCTCCGGCGTTATAATCCTCGTAAGTTAAGGCGGCGGGATCGGCAACCGTGGAATCCGCGGGTTGAGGCTGGGCCGCAGCCCGAGTGGCCACAGGCCCGGATCGAGCAGCGGGATGCGAAGAAGGCGCCGGCCCTATTCTTAATAGGGCAAGGGCCAGCACCAAAGCTGCCGTGGCCCCGGCAGGCACCAGCAGTTTCCACCAACCGACGGGCCATGAGGTCCTCCCGCGAGGAACGAACTCCCCCGCTTGGATAGCGAGCTGGATTTTCGACCAATAAAATTCGCGCGATTCAGGAACCCGAAGCTCCCGCTCGAATGCGGCCAGCAACGCGTTGGCGCTTTCCAACTCCTTTAGGAGTTGCCGCGCCTGGGCGTCGTTGCCAAGTTTTTGCTTTACTCGAAGTGCCTCTTGAGCTGGAAGTTCTCCATCCAGGCAAGCTTGCACTTTGAGTTTCCAATCTTCAGCCATCATCTGAGGTCTTCTTTTTTTAAATTCGCCAGCAGCGCCGCCATCCTGCGGCGCGCATAAAACAGCCGTGACATGACCGTGCCAATTGAACAGCCCATAACCTTCGCGATCTCTTTATACTCCATTTCCTGAAATTCATGCAGAATCAGCGCAGTTCGATGCTCGTAGGACAACTGGTCCAGAGCGCGGTCGATGCGCTGCCGCAATTCCTCTCGTTCCAGCCCGGCCGAAGGATTGACCGCTACCACTGGCATCTGCCGTTCTACGCCGCCGGACTCCTCCGAGAGCGCCTCCAGGGAATCTGTCCGTTGTCGCTTCTGCTTGCGTAATTGGTCCAAACACAGATTGATGACAATCCGCGTTATCCAGGTGCTAAAGCTTGATTCTCCCTGGAACTGTCTCAAACGCTGCCATCCTTTGACCCAGGCTTCCTGAGAAAGATCAAGGGCCGCATCCTCATTCCTCATCATCCCGTAGGCCCGGGCATAGACCTTGTCTCGATGCCGGGCCACTAACTCCTCGAAAGCCAGCGTGTCGCCCTTCTGGGCGCCGCGAACCAGCTCCCGGTCATCTCTGGAGGAATAGGCGCTGCCGTTCATTGATTCGACGGGGGAGGGTGGCCAGCTATTCAAAACCGCCCGCGAAGTGGGCCCTCGCACCCTTTCTACCGACGGCGGCAGAGTTTGGTCTGCTTACCTCTGATCGAATAGGAAACCGCAGGCTCATTAAGCATTGGGCATTGGACATTGATCATTTGGCATTTGGGCAGGCATTCGCACCGGCCCGGAGCCGCCCCAATGATAAATGATCCATGTCTAATGCGTAATGAGAAATGCCGCGGGGCCGCACCCGCAGCGGCGCAACTCCAGGTTGCTTTGCACTGTCCGCACGTGCGGCACAACTCGACTTGTTTACCATTTGTTTTGAGATTCACGCATTTTACAGCCTCCCCTTGGTGCTGGGCACCTGGCCGGCTATCCGGGGGTCGCCCTGGCAAGCCGCATCGACCGCCCGGGCGAATGCCTTGAAAACCGCTTCCACAATATGATGTGGCTCATCCCCATACAGCAATTCGAGGTGCAAGTTACACCTGGCCTCGTTGGCAAAGGCCTGAAAAAACTCGCGTGCCAGGCCGAATCGGAAGGTACTGGAGGAGTCCTGGTTTCGTTCCGCGCGCTTAATGCTTTTGTAGGCGAGATGGTTGAAACCGCGCCAAACCAGGAACGGGCGTCCGCTGAAATCGATCACACATCGCGCCAACGACTCGTCCATTGGAACGTAAGCCTCGCCTTTAGACGGGGTGGGCGAGTCGAACCCGGCGCCATAGCGCCGAATGCCCTTCTTGTCGCCCAATGCTTGAGCGAAGGCCTGTCCCAAGACCAGCCCGCAGTCCTCGACGGTGTGATGAGCATCCACCTCCAGGTCACCCTTGCAATCCAGTTTGAGATCCACCACCGCGTGTTTGGCGAACAGCATGAGCATGTGATCGAAAAAAGGGATGCCGCTATGCACCGCGCACTGACCGGTCCCGTCGATATTCAATCTGGCCCGGATGCGCGTCTCTCGGGTCTCCCGCCGGACCTCCGCCGTACGCCGTTTCATCTGCCTATTAAAGCAGAAAATCCTATTCGATGCCAAGTTGCTTCTGGATTTGTTCCAGCGAAACGCGTTTGGTCTCGGGCATGATGA
This sequence comes from Limisphaerales bacterium, assembly GCA_046703605.1. Classification (GTDB taxonomy): domain Bacteria; phylum Verrucomicrobiota; class Verrucomicrobiia; order Limisphaerales; family UBA8199; genus JAJYHY01. The sequence goes on along the minus strand of JBJKSV010000588.1, from coordinate 3,265 downwards.
AGATGACCCAGAGCAACTGGCCAACCATGCAGCAGGCGAAAATGGCAAACGGATGCCCGCTGGACTTGGCCGCCACAACCGGGAACAGCAGGGTGATGATTGCGTTCATCATCCAGTGGGTGAAAGTGCCCAGGGCCTGCCCGCGGGCCCGAACCCGGTTGGGGAAGATCTCGCCGATAAACACCCAAATGACCGCGCCCTGGCCAAAGGCATGCGAGGCGATGAACACCAGCAAGCTGATAAGCAGCAGGCTCCCCCCGGTGTGGGTATAAAAGGCGTAAGCCACCGAGGATAAGCTCAGGATATACCCCACCGACCCGACCAGCATGAGGCGTCTCCGGCCAAAGTGATCGATGATTGCCATAGCGGCCATCGTGAACACCAGGTTGGTAAAGCCCACGATAACCGATTGCAGATAGGCGGAGTGGGCGGCCGCCCCGGCCATCTCGAAGATATGGGCCATGTAATAGAGCAGGGCGTTAATGCCGGAGAGTTGATTGAAGGCGGCGATGGCCACGGCCAGCAAAATCGGTTTGCGGTATTTCCGGCAGAAAAACGGCTCCTCCAGCCTTTGGTGTGCCAGGTCGAGCGAAGCGCGGATCTCGTCCATTTCCCCGTCCAACCGGGCCTTGGTCGTGCCGCATTCCTGGAGAACGGTGCGGGCTTCCTGAGCGCGGCCATGGGCGACAAGCCAGCGCGGGCTGCGCGGAATGAACAGGAGCAGGAGGAAAAAAGCCGCGGCAGGCACCGCCATCACCCCAAACATCCAGCGCCCCTCCGCGCTACCCAGGTTGAAGGTGCTGATCACGTAATCAGACAAGTAAGCCAGCAGAATCCCCAAAACGATGTTGAATTGCGTGATGGCCACCAGGCGGCCCCGGTATCTGGCGGGCGAAATCTCGGCGATGTACATCGGCGACACCACTGACGCCCCGCCCACCGCCAGGCCGCCGATAAACCGGAAGGTCATGAATGGCCACCATCCCCACGCCAGCGCGCAACCCAGACCTGACGCCAAATAGAGCACCGCCAAAACGAAGAGAACGGACCGGCGCCCTAAAGCATCCGCCGGCCGGCCAACAACGATGGAACCGATGACGGTGCCGATGAGGGCACTGGTGACCGTGACGCCAAGAGTCGTGGGCGTCAGAGAAAAGACCCGCTGCAGCCAGTCGGTCGCCCCGGCGATGACGGCGGTATCAAAACCAAAGAGCAAGCCGCCAATGGCCGCAACGGTCGTGCTGAACAACAGTCGGCCGGTCAGGCGGGCGTCGGGAGACACATCCAAGGTAGATCTGGCTGATGAGGAACTTTGCATAGGCGCATCCGCGGATTCGTTTGACTTCCCACCTGGATAGCCGAAGGAAGTCCTTAAAACAAATCTAAAATGAGGGGGCACGGCATGTAAATTGCGCTTGCTCCGGCGCCATACCTGGCCAACATTATTTCTCGACACACTGCATACACCGAATGAAACATTCTTAGAAAGGTGAATACTGTCTATGGGACGAATCTATAACAATATTGTCGAGACGGTTGGACGCACCCCGCTGGTTCGCTTGAACAAGGTCGCTGCCGGTCTTCCGGCAACCGTTCTGCTCAAATGCGAGTTCTTCAACCCGCTGGGCAGTGTAAAGGACCGCATCGGCATGTCGATGATCGAGGACGCTGAACGGCGCGGCATCCTCAAGCCGGACACCGTCATCATCGAGCCAACCAGCGGCAACACGGGCATTGCGTTGGCTTTTGTGGCCGCGGCCAAGGGATATAAGCTCATTCTGACTATGCCGGACACCATGTCGATGGAACGGCGAACCCTGCTGGCAATGCTGGGCGCAAAACTCGTCCTGACACCTGGAAGCGAGGGAATGAAAGGGGCCATTGCCAGGGCGGAGCAACTGGCCAAAGAGACTCCCAATGCTTGGATTCCGCAACAGTTTGATAACCCGGCCAACCCGGAGATCCATCGAAAAACGACCGCCGAGGAGATTTGGAATGATACCGACGGGAAAGTCGATATCCTGGTAGCCGCCGTGGGCACCGGCGGCACGATTACGGGTGTTTGCGAGGTGATTAAGGCACGCAAGCCTTCGTTCCAAGCCATTGCCGTCGAACCGAAAGACTCTCCAGTCATTTCACAGTCCCTCGCCGGCCAGCCCCTCAAGCCGGGGCCGCACAAAATCCAGGGCGCCGGCGCCGGCTTCATTCCCACCAACCTCCATCTAAAGGATTCCTCGGGCAAGGCCCAGATCCTCGAGTGCGTTCAAGTAACGAATGACGACGCCTTTGCCATGGCGCGCCGCCTGGCCAAGGAGGAAGGAATCCTGGTGGGCATCTCCTCAGGGGCAAACGTTTGGGCTGCAATCGAAGTGGCAAGACGCCCGGAGAACAAAGGCAAGCTGATCGTGACACTGGCGCCTTCGACGGGAGAACGTTACCTGAGCACGCCTCTGGCCGCTGAGGCCCGAGCGCAGGTGGGAGGTTGAGAAGAACGCGCCGGCGCACCGGACAAGCTTAACGCTCATAGCCGCCCGACCTGGCGCGGGAGTACTTCCGCGCCAGGCCACATCCGGAGCTCATTCGCCAACCGTTGAACAACCTGGTCGCCGCGGTCGCAATCGGCCAAGACAACGGCTGGTCGGAGCTTGGACTGTGAGAGGTCCGAGAATGGGAAGCGGACGAGAACTACCGAGCCTGCTGTAAATGCGCCCACGCTACATCTTCCTCGGGTCGGTTCCAATCTTCCCCTAACGCGGCCTCGCTAAGCAATTCGGTCTCGTCAGGATGCGAACTCGGCGTCTCATCAAGGACCGTCACCAGAGCCCGCCGCGCCTCGGACAAGCGAATCGGTTCAAGCAATCGCACCGACCCATCTTCGCCAATAATAGCCTCGACCGTTCGAATCACTTTCCAAATGTAGTTACCCCAACTTCCTGCGCAAGCACAAAAACCGGTCCCCCGAACTTCATGCCGAGACGGCCTCCGCAGCGGGCTGGTCAGACGTCGTGCTTCTCATGACCAGATTTTCATGTTGCAACTTTATTCGGGAACCTGTCTCAGCAGGTTCGCGCCGAGGCCAACAATCCAAGGCGGCGCCATGCCTGCCGGTAACTGGCCCCGTAAAACCGATAGCCGTTGTATAGCCAATGTGCTGTCAAGCGGAATAAGTTCCTCGAAAACGAGCTTGTAGCTCCCTTTCACGGTTGCGGCGGGGGCGCTCCTCAGACAGGCTCGGCTTGCAATATACCCGTCGCTTGTCTTTCAG
>JBJKSV010000587.1:0-2644 GCA_046703605.1 Limisphaerales bacterium | reverse complement strand
AGAAGGGCTGGGACCATTTGGCGCCAATCGAGCGAGCATTTGGCCGGCTTTGGCGGCAACCGTTCTGCGGGGATTCTTGAGCTGACGCTTAACGAATTTCAGGACCTGGTTCTCGGAATCCAGAAAGCGTGCGAGGCCCTCGAAATAAGGATAAACCAGCGAGGGCTCTGTCTCGCTGATGAATTGCAGGACCTTCTCGCAGCCAAATTTCACCGCGGCAGGTTTGGCGCTCAGCCCCTCAAGCAAGGGTGACAAGTCGGAACGAGCGCACATCAACTCAAGCGCAATAACCTTCTTGTCCGATCCCTTTACGGCTATTCTCTCGATGAGCGCGGTGTTCGACAAAGTTGTTGATCCGAGACTTTCAGCGCCGATTGTTGCGCTATTTTTCCTAATAACCTGCCTCAGTTCAAGCCAAGATTTTGGAATTCTGTGGGCCCAAAGAGGCAGATCAATGAAACCTCGACCTGTGCTTTGACCGGCCACAGAGGTCTTCCGGATTGCGAGGACGTGAGATTTTGCCACAGGCACGGTCCGCACCGGCTTGGTTTGCATCCGGATTTCTTGACAAGATCTCCGCCTTGCGCGCATGTTATATGCATGAGCAGAAATGTGAACCTGGATGATGAGGCGGTAGCGGCCTTGGAGGCCCATCGCCGTGGCAAGGAATCGTTCAGCAAGGTGGTTAAGCGCCTCGCCCCGCCGCCCATTCGGACATTTGGAGACTTGGAGCGGTTTCTCGAGGAGCTTGAAGGCCCGCTCTTCACGGACTTGGATGCCTTGAAGCGACTTCGGGAGCGCAAAGCAAGAACGTGAAATGCTCACTGACACAACTTTCTGGATCGATTTGGCGGAGGAGCGGGCTAGCGGCACGCTGGGTGGCGCGCACCGCTTTATTGGCCGGCACCGGTCTCAGGAATTGCAGGTTTCGATTGTGACCTGGGGCGAACTGGCGGCGGGCGTGAACAGTCCCGCCGAATTGGACCGATTGTTGCGCCGCGTGCGGGTGCTGATGCTCCACCGTCAGGTGGCGTGGGAAGCGGGCCGAATCGAACGTGAGTTGGCGGCAAGGGGAAGCCGGCTGGGTGAAAATGACAATTGGATTGCCGCCACCGCGCGCACCTGGGGTTTGCGGGTAGTCACTCGTGATGTGGCTTTCGCAAGGGTGCCCAGACTGAGAGTCGTCGCCTACTGAACTTTAATATGAATCAGCGCCAATTTCTGGTCGCAACCCGCCGGCTCGCGGCCTTGGTCGCTATTCCGGGATTGCCGCCGCGAGCCCCGGCCAATTTTAAGACAGGCTCTGAGCCAGGAAAACAGAAGCAAACCGCATGTTAAGATGACACCGTTTAATCTCACAGCCACACTCGCTCTCATGACAGCAAGCATTTTTACAGCCTCCGGGGCCGAACCTGCGCGATTCGGCGATGAGGTCGCGTTCCTCCGGCGGCATACCGACACCCTTGTTTTGAATGACCAGAGCGGCCAGGCCAAAGTCGCCGTCGTGCCCGCTTGGCAGGGCCGCGTCATGACCAGCACCTTGGGCGGTGATGAAGGACTGAGCTTTGGCTGGATCAACCGCCAATTAATTGCCTCGGGCAAACTCCAGCCCCACATCAACGTGTTCGGTGGTGAGGACCGCTTCTGGATCGGGCCGGAGGGCGGCCAATTCTCGGTCTTCTTCGCCAAAGGCGTGAAATTCGAACTGGCCAACTGGTTCACTCCGCCGCCCCTGGACACGATGGCCTACAAACTCGTCGGCCGCTCGCCCGGCAGGGCGGAATTCAACGCCCAGTTTAGCCTGACGAATTATTCCGGAACGCGTTTCGAGGTGAAGGTGGACCGTGTCGTGCGCGTGCTCGAACCGGCGGCTGCATGGGAGGATTTGTCAATGAGTCCAATCCCCGGAGTCAGGCTGGTGGCGCTGGAGAGCGACAACAGACTCATCAACGCCGGGCGCAATCCCTGGGAAAAGGATACCGGCCTGCTTTCCATTTGGATCCTGGGACAGTTCAATTCCTCGCCCGGCACGACCATTGTCGTCCCTATCAAGCCCGGCCCGGAGTCCAAACTGGGCGTGAAGGTCACCTCGGATTACTTCGGCGAGATTCCCTCCGACCGCCTCGTCGTGAAAAGCGACGCGGTCTTTCTCAAAGCCGACGCCAAATACCGCAGCAAGATCGGCATCAATCCGAAACGGAGCCGAAAGGTGATTGGCAGTTACGATGCCGACAACCACATTCTGACGATCATGCAATTCAGCCAACCGGAGGGCGTCACCGATTACGTCAATTCGCTTTGGAAGCTCCAGGACAACCCTTTTAGCGGCGACGTAGCCAACAGCTACAACGACGGCCCTCCCTCGCCCGGAGCCCCACAGCTCGGTCCCTTCTATGAGCTGGAGTCTTCCTCACCTGCCGCGGCTTTGGCCCCCGGCCAGAGCATCTCGCATGTCCATCGCACTATCCACATCGCGGGACCTGAGGCGGCGCTGAACAGGATTGCGACAAAGGTCCTGGGCGTCTCGCTCGAAGGAATCCGAGGGGCCTTTCAATGAAATTTCCCGCCACGAAGGTTAGTGCGATACAACGGGGGCGGGCCAATTCCGCCATCGCTTCCCTGGCGAGGCTGTTCCACCGCAACG
>JBJKSV010000586.1:0-3775 GCA_046703605.1 Limisphaerales bacterium | reverse complement strand
TACACATTGTGGGCCGGGGTGATGTTGATGGTGCGGTCGGTGCCGGAGCCGCTAAAGGTGAAGGTCGCGGCCTTTTTTGCGGTGTCGTTTCCTTCGATTGTCGCGCTCAATGTCAGGCTGCCAGCCTGGACGGTGGTCGAGCCGACGGTCACTTTGACGGTGGCGGGCGTGGTCGCATTCTCGTCCACAGTGGCCGAGGTGTCCACCAATGCGATGGTTGGCTTGGTATAGACGTTCAGCGTCCACGAGTCCATCGCGCCGGTGTCACCAGCCTTGGTGTCCTGGATGTACAGTTTCCAGTCTCCAGCGGGGTCGTCGCCGTTGAACGCCGTCAGGTCCGGCACACCTTTGTCATTGACGAGGTATGGACCGGCCGGCCAACTCGCGTTGCTGGAGGGCGAGATGCCGGCCCAATTGGCCGGCAGGTAGGATGAGCCGGTAATGGACGAACTCTGCGGTATCTGGGAGGAGGCGCTCATGTCGAACGTGAACGTCTGTTTGTTGATGCCCACACCGCCGCCCGCGCCGCTCATCAACACCACCGCCTTGCCGCTCGGGGCAACCAGAACGGCGGCGATGTCATTGGCGTAACTGTGCGACACATTGTTGAATGTGACGGTCACCTTCTCGATCGTGCCCAGGCTGTCCGGCATAGTGACCTTGGACGGGTAAGGGCTGGCGGTGCCGTACGTGCCTGTGCCTGGGATTGATATTGGCCCGGACGACGTTATGGATTTTTGGCCGAAGGCCGACAGGGCGATCATCAAGGACGCCACGCCGCCAAGAACCCACGCGCCAGGGACTCGTGTATGCCTTGCATTCATCTTCATAGTAGTTAGTCTCATTTAGTGCTCGGATCTGACACCCTAAATGAATGCCAGCTCGCTTAGATTGCGTTAAACGCATCTAACTGGCAGCCATTTATGCGGACAGAAACGTTTGTATCAAACCAAAAGGATTGTCTAAAACCGACATTATTGTCTAATCGCGACAGTCATTGTCTGTGCGCGACACTATTTGACCAAAACCAAGAACAAACCACGGAACACACAGAACCGACACGGAAAAAACGCCGCGAGCGCAGGCGGCGAATTGCCTGGAGGCGGATTCCACGCCAGACCCAGCCGTTGAGCGGGCTCTTTCCGTGTGCTCTGTGTATTCCGTGGTTTCACCTCGAATCCCTTTATCAATCGCAAATCTTCATCAGGCTTGCATGGAGGAGCTTCTCGGGCCCCGGTCAGCGGCGGAGTTGCGCAGGACGCTCCAGCTCTTCTTAGAAATCTTGTGGACGCGCGGCGGCTTAAGGATGTCACCATCGACCGGGGCAAAGCTGCGAGGCGAAGTGCCAAAGACTTTCTTGAACTCGCGGCAAAAATGAGACTCGCTAGCGAACTTGAGTTCGGCGGCGGCGGCTTTGTTGGAATAGCCTTGTGAAATGAGTTGCTTTGCCAGACGGCACTGCAGTTCGCGCAGCCAACGGCTGGGCGTGCAACGCAAGTGCTGCCGGAAGAGGCGCTGCAACTGACGCTCGGAGATCGCGCAGAGCGTGGCCATTTTGGCGGGGCTGAAATCCGCCTCTCTGGCCACCTGCTCCCACTCTCGAATTGTTAAAAGGCTGCTCATGCTGTAGCCCCAACGAGACAAAAACCACAAAGAACCGCTTGACCGACCACCTGTCTTTGAGAGGATTAAGGCGGCGAAAAGGGGGCGGATTCAATGCAAATAACTTGTCTAAAGGCGACCTTGTTGTCTGTGGGCGACGCGGATTGTCCAGAAGCGACATTCCGGATTTGCGATTCAAGACATTTTCGATTTTAGATTTGCGATTTGCGATTGATTTCAGAATTCGTGACGAGCGCATCCCGCCAAGCCCACCCCTCCGTGCCGTGGTCAGTACTCACTTTTTCCGCAGTAGAGAAAGGCGAGGTGGCAGGGAAAGGCGAAGGGGTGGTCCCTGCGCGGGGTCCCGACGGGATACGCCCATTCGTGACGCCGCACCGCCACCTCCGACGCGAATCGCAAATCGCAAATCGCAAATCGCAAATCTAAAATCTAAAATCGCTCCCCGGTCATTTCTTTGAGGCTGGGCCACGGCGCGGCGCGGTCGGGCCGCGGCGGGCCTCGACGACGGTCTCACGCGGGCCAAGCCGGCTGGCATTGGCGCCAGCCTCAGCTTCGATGCGGCGCTCGGCAGCGGCACAAAAACGGGTCCAGGGAATGGCATCGAGGCGGGCAGCCTCGATGGTTTTGCCGGTCATTTCACATTTGCCGTAGGTGCCCTGGTGAATGCGGTCCAGGGCCTGGTCGATTTCGAAGAGGGCATCATTCTCGGCCGAGAGGATTCCGAGGGCAAAATCACGGTCATAGCTGTCGGTGCCGGCATCGGCCATGTGACTGCTGAAGGCGGGCTGCTCCTCGCCGGCGTCTTTAACCAGGACGGCCAGGCTGCGGAGGACCTGGTCGCGAAGCTCCATCAGCCGGGCGTAATATTTGCGCCACTTGCGCGGGGCCGGCGCGGTGCGTTCACTCAAGCCAACGACATCACTGGTGGATGCCCTGGGCTTGCGGCGGCTGCGGTTCACTTTCCTTGTTGCCATGGAATAAACTGGCACAGAGGCGGGCAAAATCAATCATTTGCGATTTTAGATTTGCGATTTGCGATTGCGCCGGAGCGCGGCATCTCGCGGGCAAATGTTACGACGCAGCGCCGCCGCGGAACTCGATAGGCTTCTGGCCTTGCTCCTGTTCGCCCCTCCGGGAGCGAGAGCAAGAACCGCCTCACGTGCAAGTCATTCAAACGGTTGCAGGGAGCGCGAGCGCGAGGTTCGGGGAATACTGAAGTGGCCGATAAAGTAACCGATAAAGTCAGCCGACGTGAGGAATGATTCTGCCCTCAATTATTCTCCCCTCATGGATTCTGTCCTGGATGGTCCTGTCCTCAATAGTCTTGTCCGCCTGCTGGGCGCATCTTGGCTGGACCATGCCTGAGGTCTGGCCGCCGAAGGGCGACCTGGTTTAGCATTTGGCGGTGTCCCTTGCGCGATGCGCCGCCTGGCGTCCATTGGCGCTTTTTTCCATTGACCTGTGGCCGTGGGAGCCTAAGCTGCGGTTATGCACGACACCTGCAAATCGAGCCGGCTCAATGCCCCCGTTTCTCGAAAGCTCTTCCCTCGGCCGTCAGGCTGGATTTCACTTCTTGTTCTGACCGCCCTTCTGGCCACGCTCTGGCCGGCGCGGGCGGAGGATGCGGATGATCAATACGTGAGGATCTTTGACCTGATCCAGCAGGCGCAGACGCTGGAGAAGGAGCATCAGCAGGCGCCGGCCCTGGCGAAGTACCGCCAGGCCCAAGCCGTGCTCCAGAATCTCAGGAGCGAATATCCGGTTTGGGAGCGAACGCTGGTGGCTTACCGGGCGAATTTCCTGGCGGCCAAGATCGGCGAGCTTTCCGAAAAGCCCGCCCCCGCCGCCGCAACGCCTGGCGCGCCGCAAACAGCGAGCCAGCCCGCCGAGGAGTCCACCGCCCAAGCCACGTCCTCGTCCCAGGAGCAAGTCAAGCTCCTGGAGCCGGGCGCCGGCCCGCGCCAGACCCTGCGCTTCCATCCGAAGGTGGGCGATAAACAGACGATGGAGATCACCCTCAACATTGCCTCCGGCACAAAGATGGGCCAAATGCAGATGCCCTCGCCGAAAATGCCGCCGATGAAAATCACGGCCGAAGCCACCGTTCAAAACGTCTCTCCGGAGGGGGACATCACATACCAGATGGTCATTG
>JBJKSV010000585.1:0-3322 GCA_046703605.1 Limisphaerales bacterium | reverse complement strand
CCGCCAATGAGTGTGATGAACGCCGCATGACCCGACGGGCGTTTCCAGAACACACCCAATAGAAACACGGTCGTGATCGGCGGAGCAACGTAGCTGATCAGCTTGTTGATACCCTCAAAAATCGTCCGGTAATGTCCAAACATCGGCGACGCCACGATGGCGAGAATCATGCCAATGACTGTCGTCCATTTACCGATGGCAACCAGGCGATGATCCCGGAGTTCGGGTTTGTGGCGTTTAAACAAATCGTAGGCCACGAGTGTGGCGGTGGAATTGAGCGCGGCGGAGCAGGTCTGCATGGCCGCATCCAGCATCGCGGCCGCCACCAGTCCTTTGAGTCCCTCCGGCAGGAGGTGCGTGATGAGAAACGTGTAAGTGTCCGCCGCCGTCCCCGGGGCCGCGCCGCCAAAGGCGTGCTGCTGCACCAGCGCCACGCAGATGACCCCGGGCAGCACGAACAGAAAGACCGGGAGAATTTTGAGGAAGGCGCAAAACAACGGACCCAGTCGGGCGTGCTTCTCATCCCGCGCGGCCAGGACGCGCTGCACGATGGTCTGATCGCAACACCAATACCAGATGCCCAGCACGGGATAGCCCAGCAGAACCGAATACCAGGCAATGCCCGAGGGATCGCTGGAAGAGCGCGCCATGTTCAGGAAGTTGGCGGTGCCCCAGGTGACCTGGCTGTCCCGCACACCCGCCAGTGGATGCGGATGCGTCGCCAGCGTATGCGCCAGCCCCGTCCACCCGCCGACTTTCCAATAGCCGGCCGCCGTAATGACCACCGCGCCCACAAGCAGCAACAGGGTTTGCAGACTCTCGGTCCAAACCACCGCCAGCAAGCCCCCCAGCATGGTGTAAACGCCCGTCAGCAGACCCAGCAATGCGATGAACAGGATCAGTGCGTCCACGCCTAGAATAGTGGCGCCCGGTTGCAAACCCAAAATCCCCCGCAACACCCACGCCGCCGTGTAAAGCGCCACGCCCATGTGAATCACGATGGCCGAGAAGAGCGAGACGACCGAAAGCACGTCGCGGCAGCCGCGGTTGAAGCGCCGCTCGAGAAAATCCGGCAGCGTCGCCACCCGTGAGCGCAGATAAAGCGGGGCAAAGAACAGCGACAGCAGGATGAGCGTGAGCCCGGCCATCCATTCAAAATTCCCGAAGACCAGGCCATACTTGTAAGCCGCCTCGGCCAGGCTGACGAGGTGGACGGTGGAAATGTTCGCCGCGAACATCGCCAGACCGATCACCGGCCAGGCCAGCGTGTTGCCGGCAAGAAAGTAATGTCCGCCTTCCCCGCCAGTTTCACCCTTGCGTCGCAGAAAGGCCGCCCCAACGCCGAGGCCGGCCACGGCCAGCAGGTAAATCGCGATAATGGTCCAGTCGAGATGACTCATCGCGCTGTCCATAGAACGCTATTTGTCCTTGATTTCGGTTGGTGCTGCATCCAGCGCCGGAATGTTTAGGGCGTCCCCATCTAGTTTCGGCACCGCCGGAGTCCCGGCGGCGATGGCAATGCCCAAGGCCCGGAGAAAACCGGCGAGCAGAATTCCAACGATTGGAAACCGGAGGGCGAAGGTGGCATGGACATGTTTCATATTGTGTGCGAGGCGGCATGTTCGCCGAAGTGGTTGCCATAGTCCAGCACGAGCATGATCTTGCGCATCGACAAGCCCCTGACCCTCACAACATTCATCGAACGCACAAATCCATACCGTTGATCGTAAAATCAAGCTGCAAGACCCTTGCGCGCGAATGGGTCTCAGCTAGCATTTGAAACCGTGCTATCACCAGTGAACCATGAGAATTGACCGCCGCAAATTTATCGTTTTGAGCCCCGCCTCGAGCTCACCGTCCCCTCCGTGAACGGCTGCGAGGTCGCGGCCATCACTCCGATCTGAGACCCGCCAACCGCCTGAACGACGAGCAATCCCCCTAGCGAGGCGAGCCTCAGACTGCGCATTCCGCAAATGCGGCATCCGTATCCACCCGATCGAGTAACAAGATGCGCTCTCATTGAGCATTGGTCATTAGGCATTGAGGCAGGCCACCCCAATGACTAATGCTCAATGCTCAATGCCTAATGAGAAATGCCGCTGGGGACCAAAGGAATGGCAGCCTGGAATTTGACCTGGCTGCTACGTATGTCAGTGTTCAAGGACTCTAGCCCAAACATAGCTGAGAGATTGCCAACGCGCGCTCCCGGGCTACATTACCCCCCAGCAACTCAGCCGACACTATGATTCCGATGAAGAGTCCGGAACCGGAGACCCCCGCTTCGGCGAAGGTGATTTCCGCCGAAGCGGAGGCCATCCCCGTTGCCCACTCCGCCTCTCGGCTGGCCTTCATCGACAACCTGCGCTGGGTGATGATCGTGCTGGTGGTGAGCATGCATGCCGCCGTCACTTACAGCCACCTGGGCAGTTGGTATTTCATGGAAGACCCCAAGCCGGGTCTGGTGACGACCGGCATTTTTGCAACCTACCAGGTGTACCTCCAGGCCTTCTTTATGGGGCTGCTCTTCCTGATCGCGGGCTATTTCGTGCCCGGCGCCTTCGACCGCAAGGGCTTTAAGAAATTCCTTCGCGACCGCGCGCTCCGCCTGGGTGTGCCCTCGCTCATTTTCATGCTGCTCATCCAGCCCTTTACCGTCTTTTGGCTGTTGCCGAGCGGGTCTCGCTCGCGGGTGCCCATCCTTCAAGCATGCTGGCATTACCTCGTCAGCGGGCAATTTCTTGGCGGGTCGGGGCCGATGTGGTTCACGGTGGCGCTGCTTGGCTTCTGCCTGGTCTATGGCATCGTCAGCGGTGGCTCAGTGACAACTGCTTTGCGGTGTATCTGTTTCACACCCCCATTCTGATCGCCATTACCCTCGGCATGCGCGGTCTGGCGGAGCCGAAACCAGTCAAATTCCTCACTGCGACCGTTCTGGGCGTCGCGGCCACCTATTTGGCCAGCAGCCTGGTTTTCCGGCGGGTGCCGCTCCTCAAGCGCGTCCTGTAACAGCCTGTGACTTTGTTGTCCAACCGCGCTGACATGGCCGTGGGCCACCTCTGCCCGCTGATAAACCTCAAGGGACCACGGGTACGCCCATGAATTCAAGCGCCAGCTACCGAACCACGCCCAGGCGGGCCTGCCCCTTTTCCGTGTGCTCCGTGTATTCCGTGTATTCCGTGGTTTCCATTGCCCCGCGGGGCCGGTCTGAGGCTCGCCTCGCTGGAGGTCATTTTTAGGTTGGAAATTTCCGGCAGGAGCCGTATAAAAGGGCTGTCTGCGTTTACAGGTAATGCGCTGTTAAACGAAAGAGAACCTTATGACG
>JBJKSV010000584.1:0-3482 GCA_046703605.1 Limisphaerales bacterium | reverse complement strand
GGGTGACGGTGAAGAACCGTCTTGGTTCATTCGGCTTGGGTGCAGTCCGCATCCGGGGCCAAGGCCAAGGCAGAAGCGGTCCTGCGCGAGGTGATGGAGAGCTTTGGGAAGCCGCACATGCACGCGGGCATTGGCATGCGCAAGCTGGCCCCGAACTACTATGAGTGCGGAATTGATCTGCGCTGGCGCATCCTTCTCTACCTGCGGGGTCCGCGTTTGCCCTTTCCAGGTCGGCGGCGACAGCTACTGAAACAATTGAGGTGCGAACTCACAAAGGTAGTTCCGCCAGTTGAGCCAGCTATGGGCGCCAGTCGTCTCCTTGAAGACGACGTTGAATCCATGCCTCCTGAGCATCTCCACCGTGGCTCGAGACGTTTGGAGGAGGAAGTCGTCCTTGCCGGTGGCGAACCAGACGAGCTTGAGTCCCTCCTTTAACTCCGCATTGTCCAGATTTGCCTGGTTCTGTTGCTCCCAACTCGGGGCATTCGGATTTGCGGCGGGTCCTCGCCCTCCCATGCCAAAGACGCCCGAACTGAACACCCCCAAGTAGGCGAACTTGTCCAAATTGGGGATTCCGATATTCAAGGTCTGCATTCCGCCCATGGACAGTCCGGCTATGGCCCGGTGCTGTCGATCGCGATAAACGCGGTAGTTCGCCTCGATGTAGGGCATGATGTCGTTCGTGAAGTCCTGGGTGAACTCATCCACCATCGGGCCCCGACGGCCAAAGCGGAATGGCCCGGTGTTACCCGCCGGCATAACGACCACCATGGGCTTGGCTTTGCCTGCGGCGATCAGGTTGTCCAGGATAAATCCTGCGCGACCCACCGACGTCCAGGAATCATCGCAATCGCCCGCCCCGTGCAGCAGGTAAAGAACGGGGAACTGACCCTGACCCAATTCGTATCCGGGCGGGGTATAGACGTGCATGCGGCGAAATCTCTTGAGCGATTTCGAATAGTAGGTGACCGCCGCAACGGCTCCGTGGGGCACCTCCCGCACATCCATAAGATCGGATCCGGGAACGACCACCAGGCTCCACGTATTGGCGTTGGATTCGCTCGTGGAGGGATTGCGCGGATCGATGACCGGCACGCCATCGACATTGAAGTTGTAACGATAGGCTCCAGGATCAACCGGGCCTACCGTGATTTCCCAAATCCCATTCGTCGCCTTGGTCATCTCTCTACCCTGACCCATGTCCGGTATATCGCTGGCGCTGAGGCGGACATTTTCCGCCTTGGGCGCCAGAATGCGGAACGTGATCTTCCGCTCCGCAGAGACCTCCGGGGAAGTCACCTGTATCCACCTGGGGCGGCCAGGCCGCCGGCCGACAGCGGACGGCTGTGCGTTGACGATTGTTGTTAGGGTGATGGCCAGCCCCAAGACGGCCACGAGATACAGATTACGTTTTTGGGTATGCACTTTTTTCCGCTTTTTTGAATCGTTTTGGGTTTTCTGTCAATGACCATTTTCGACATCCGGCTGACGTGACATGCGGAAAATCAAAGCAGAGTCCGCCGGCTTTCTTTGGCAACGGGCCAGCCGTTGGATCGAGAGGGGTTCTTGCTGAGCTCCCCATGGTTTTCCGCATCGAAAGTGTGCAAGGCGCCGTCGGCCTTACTCGTACCGGAGGGCGTCGATGGGGTCGAGATTGGCGGCTTTCAATGCGGGGAAGAAGCCGAACACGACGCCGATTACGGCACTGACCGAGAAGGCAATGACTACCGATTCGCCGGAGATGAGAGTCGGGAATCCGGCGAACTTCGTGAGCAACGGAGCAAGCCAGTAACCAGCAAGAATTCCGAGCGAACCGCCGGCTACGCTCAGGAGGATCGCTTCGATAAGGAACTGTCGAAGCACATCTCTCGCGCGAGCGCCAACGGCAAGCCGAATTCCTATTTCGCGGGTGCGCTCGGTGACGCTGACGAGCATGATGTTCATGATGCCGATGCCACCGACCACGAGCGAGATTCCGGCAAAAGCGCTAATCAGGATGGTCATGATCCGATTGTTGGCGTTAAAGAAGTCGCTCATTTCTTGCTGGCTGCGGATGGAAAAGTCGTCCTCTTTGTCTTCGGTGATATGGTGGGTTTGGCGAAGGATCGATGCGATCTGATTGGTCACGTCACCCATCACTTCCTGGCTGGCCGCGGCAACACTGAAGGCCCTGAACGCCGTGTCGCCCGAGAGGCGCTTCATCACACTGGTATAAGGCATGATGATGATGTCGTCCTGATCCTGTCCAAAGGTGTTGGCGCCCTTCGATGCCAACCAGCCCACCACCGACACCGGGGCGTTCTGGATGCTCACGGTCTGGCCGACCGGATCGATGCCGTCGCCAAAGAGCGTTGCGGCGGTGGTCTTGCCCATCAGGCACACCTTGGCGGCGTCTCGCACGTCGGCGTCGGTGAAATTCCCGCCTGACTGGAACCGCCAGGAGCGGATCTCCGCGAAGTCCGCGCTCACGCCCCAGACGCCGACCGAGGTGTTCTGATTGCCGGCGACCGCTTGAACGGTGGTGCGCACCTCGGGACTGATTCCGGCCAGACCGCTGACTTCAGTTCGGAGGGCATCGTAATCTCGTTGGGTCAGGGTGGGCTGCATGCCGAAACCTCCGCGGACGCCCCCGCGGGACATGTTGCCGGAAAAGATGATCAGCAGGTTGTTGCCCATGCTGGCGATCTGCCGATCGACCTCCGCCTTGGCGCCGGTTCCCATGCTCACGCCGACGATGACCGCGGCGATGCCGACGATGATCCCGAGCATGGTCAGAACGGAACGGAGGATGTTGCGGCGAATCGCGCGAAATGCAGTTTTAATGATTGCCATCATAATTCAAGCCAGATGCACGGCTTCTTGTTCCTCCCTGAGCCGGGCCAGGGCCTCCGATGCGTGGAGGCGATTCAAGACCGGTTCGTCGGTCCGGATGAGTCCGTCGCGCATGACCACCTTCCGCTTGCAGAAGTTGGCGATATCCAGTTCATGAGTGACCATGACGATGGTCACGCCCTGGTCGTTGAGGGATTGGAACACGCCCATGATCTCGATGCTGGTGTGCGTGTCCAGATTTCCGGTCGGTTCATCGGCCAGGAGCACGCGAGGATCATTGACCAGGGCGCGGGCGATGGCGACGCGCTGTTGCTGGCCGCCGGAAAGTTCGTTTGGGTAGTGATCCGCCCGCTCCGCCAAACCGACCATCTCCAGCGCGGCCAGGGCCCTTTCCTCTTGTTCGCTGGCGCTCATCGGGGGATGGCAATAGAGAAGGGGCAACTCCACATTCTCGAGCGCCGAAGTGCGCGGCAGGAGGTTGAATCCCTGGAAGACGAACCCGAGTTTGGAATTCCTGAGTTCGGCGAGTTCGTCCCCGTTGAGTTCCTCAACGTCAACATCGTCGAGGAAGTAATCGCCGCTGCTGGGGCGGTCCAGGCAGCCTATTGTGTTCATGAGTGTAGATTTGCCGGAACCGCTCGCTCCCATGA
>JBJKSV010000583.1:0-3649 GCA_046703605.1 Limisphaerales bacterium | reverse complement strand
GCACGCGGCGGCCAACTCCCGCAACGCGCTGGTCTTGCCCGAACCGGCCAGGCCGCGCAGGCCGGTGATGTGGTCGCCGGTGCGCAAGAGATGGTAGGTAGCCCGGCGCTGGTCTTCGCCCAGCCATTCGGCGGGCTGATAGCCGGGATGCAACGGGGCCACCGCCCCACAACCCTCGTTGACCGCCTGAATCAAGTCCAACTCCATGGCCAGAATCTGCCGTGTGGACAGACCACCTTCGCTCCTCACCAGGTCCGCCGAATACCTCAACGTCTGTTTCAGGACGCCCAACTCCACCAACCCCGAACGATGGCACAAGGCGGCCCTGAGCAACTCGTGTTCCGGCACAACCGATTGGCGCTCGAAGAGGTGGGCCACGGCGTGATTCAAGGCGGATGCTTCCACCAGCGCGATGCGCGGCAGGTTCGCCGGTCGAGCCGAGGCGCGAAGCATGTGGAGCCCCTCGCGTTCCTCCGGCGACAACTGCGCCAGTTGACGCGAGCGAACTTCCGCCGTCGAGATGCCCATGAGCCTCCTGGCCCGGCTCTGATGCACCGCCAGGGCCACGGCATTGTTGGAGAGCTTGCGCCCCAGCTTCTGTTCCATCTCCTTCACCACCCGGTCCCGTTCCTGAGCGCGTTTGGAAAAACGGCTCAACACCTCGCCACTCACCCCGTCGATCTCAAACCCATGGCTGGCCGGGCGGAGCCGATAGCCCAGTGGTTGAATCCGTTTGGCCAGTTCGTTGCGATACACCGCCGTGCCGTAGCGAACCGCCGCATACATGGGACCCGCCTGCAAGGCCTTCCAGCACTGTTCCCGTTCGCCGAAGGTGGCGTTGAACACGGTGTAACGGGTGTGCAACTGCGGGTCCAGGGCACGGGAACTGTCATGGACAAAGGCGGCGGCCACCAGGTTGCCGGTGGTTCGGTCCTTCTGGCGGCCCTGCTTTCTGACCCGTGCGGCGGCAAAGGATTCCAGTTCGTGGAAAGCGAGTTTGGTGGCCTCCTCGTGGGCTTGGACCAACCGAGAGTCCTCCAACGTCACCGCGAGCACCGACACCGATTTGGGGGCGGAGCAGGTGAAGTCATAGAATACGCGCCGCTGGCCTTCCTTTTGGAGGCGTTGGTTATCGGCGGGATTCCGATTCTCGCACAGGGCGCGGAACTGCTCTCGGGTGACGGCATTCTTCAAGCCCAGCCGCTCGGCGCCCAGGCCAATCCAGTGGCCCGGGCGCACTTCGCCAACCGCGTAGTAATCGTTCTGCGCCAGGTGCTGGTCGAAATACATCGCGGCGTCGGCCAGATTCTTTTGCGCAACGGCGGTGAACATACAGGCGAAGCTATCGAGCTTTAGACACCCGCGTAGGTGGCTGGCGCCTGGCATGGCTCTCCAAGCCGCCGAGGGTTTTCTGCCCTGCCGGTTGGCATGGCCGAGTGCGTCCCTTGCTCCGTGCCGTGGCAGCATTCTGGCGCCCGCCAAAACCGCGGAGTCTCCTGTGCTGCTGCGTCTGGCGCAGTGCCATCTGATTCTGTTGCATCCCGGCCACTCTGCCCGAAGAGAGGCACGGCTCTGGGTAATTCTTACCCAATCGGCCTCTCTGCTCCGGGGCGACGATTCCAACCCTGACCTGCGCGATTTCATTCATCCGGCCAGCTTGCCATTGTGTGGCCCAGCAAGGATGTAGCTGGCACACAAAATCTTTGGCCTGAATGCCCCTCCAAGTGGTCCTTCTGCGGAAGGCTTGGCAATCAGCCGAAGCCACGATATGTTCAGGCCAATGAAGACGCCGGTGGACATTGAATTGATTAAGGGCCGCCGACGTGCGGAAGACCTCCGACGACTGGCGGCCGGCGAAGTGACGCCGGAGGAGTTGCAACGGGAGAACTCGTTCATCTGGTCTGCCGCAGACATCCTCCACGTGGACCTGACACCCAAAGACACCGAGGAATCATGGGCGTGGCTCCTCCAAAGGCTCCAAGAGAACTCCGAGAGATTTAGCCCTGATGTGCCAGCGCACCCCACGGCGGGAGGTCTGCGCTAAAATAAATCAGCATGGCGGCATCGCTGAAGAACATCCGGGTCGGCATTTGAACCGCGGTATCCTGGAGCGATCGCGTGGCCATCTCTGTTTCCGTCCGCAATATGACAGATGCCATTGACAGGCGGACTCAGGGCTGCCCATGCGAGCCCGCTGGCGAGAGACAGTCGCGGCTTTGAGAACCCCAGGACCTGGCCATGAAGCTTGCCGGTCTGGCCAGGCGTTCAACAGGCATTTTGAACACCACGGACCCCGACCCTGCAACCGCTCTGTTCGCTGCCATTTCCAATGCCCGGCTTACCGCCATAGAACTACTCACAGGGTTGTTTTCAGCTTCCAGGTGGAGTATTTATTTCCTCAGTGAGACCGATGTCGTTCAAGCAGATGAAAAGACAAGAGGCGCGAAGCCGTATGGCGATGCGCCGACAGGCTGCACGCAGTCCCCAGGCGGCGGAGACGCTCCAGCGAGAGGTCTCGCTGGTGGGGCACGGCGTAAAATGGCGCATTAAGAATCTGAATCAAGTCGCCCGTGCCATTGCTCGGCAGGCATAGCTGTGGGCTTTTGCCTCCATCAGTTCTCCGAGATTTTTGAGATACGCGACGCGGCGAAGCGGCCTTACATCCTCATTGGTGGTCAGGCAGTCAACTATTGGGCCGAAGAGTATCTGGCGCAAGAGCCGCTGTTGAAGTCGCTGCAGCCCTACACCAGCCAGGACATCGATTTCAAAGGAGGCAGGGAGGACGTTGAGCGCATTGCCCGGCAATTGGGGCTGATTCCGGTTTATCCGCCCAAAGTGGAGATGACCGCCCTGGCCGGACTCATTCCCCTCCACATTGGCGGGCGCGCATCGGCCATTGAGGTAGTCCGGCGGATTCCGGGCATTTCGGACAGGGACGATCCACCGGTTATTGAAGCCGAGTACGATGGCAAAGCCATCCGGGTGCTGCACCCGATCTCACTGCTGGCGTGCAAGCTCGTGTTGGCCGCCACAGTTTCGCAGCAGGATCGGCAGGATGTGGCGCATCTCCGAATGCTCGTTCCCTGTGTCCGCGCCTTCTTGGCGGACCTGCTGGAAGAGGTCGAACTGGGCGAACTCTCGCCCAGGGACTGGTTGAAAGTGGTCAACCAAGCCTTGAAACTCACGCACACCTCTCGCGCTCGCAAGATCGAAAAGGCACACAACATCCACTGGCTGGACATCCTGCCGTTGGATGCAATTCGCGAAGAGCCAGAGCCAGAAACTCAAGCGGTTCCGGGAACAGCAACTGGAACAGGGTTACAGAAAATCGAAGGGCATCTGCATCTGATGCCAGGCCGGCGATTTGACTGGCCGGCTTGTCCGCGCGCCTCGACGACCGGCCAGACAAATCGCCTCTCTAACGGGAACCTATGCGTCCGCGCACTCAACGGGCATTTTGAAATCCCGCTCCACTGCGCGGTCGTTCGTTCATCTCACTCCCGACCCGCTCCGTTCCGCTTGCCGATTTCAAAACGCCCGCTCAGTGCGCCCCGCAGCAACCCAATTCCTACGTTCAGCCGAACGGAATCCTTGGCGGCTTTCTGGAATGCGAAAGCCGTTCATTGTTGTTAGACACCATCCCCGAAGC
>JBJKSV010000582.1:0-2756 GCA_046703605.1 Limisphaerales bacterium | reverse complement strand
GAATCCCAGCCGCCTGACGCTATTCCCGAGAAAGCACGATCCGGTTGGAGCCGTCGAGTTCAACGGTTGTCTTCATGGCATTACCATGGCGTGGTAGTGGCGCATCTGCAAGCTCCTACGACAATTTAGTTAGTGCCCCTGGCGCCGGGCTGTCTCCAGGGCGGTCTCGTATGCCAACGGCAGCTTCACCGGCTTTCCTTCCCCAGACCACCATCGGGGCGTTTCTGAGTAGATCCAGACGTACCCGTCGGCCTCCTGCAAGGCCGCCCGAACACTGGTCTCAAACCCCTCAGGCGAAAAATAATTCTCCGCCGGGTTCTCGATATGCCAGCCCTGCTTGCGCCAGTCGTGGTCGAGCCAGATGCCAAAGCCCGCCGAAAACACCCGCCGATATTTCTCCGGATTGGCGACAATCGGCAAGAGCCCTTGCTCGACAGTCTTCCGGGCGGCGGCAAATTGCGCGCGGGTCTTGTATCCATAAGAGAGTTCGTATCCATCGACAATCCGCGTATCGCCACCGGCGGCATCAACCATGCCATCCAGGAAAGGCGCGAGCAGGCCGTAGCGGCATTGCGCGAGGGGTTTCTTGCCGTGTTCGGATTCCACCCACGGCAGCGAGTAACCAAACGTGAGAAAGACCGTCAAACCCGGATAGCCCTCCTGGAAAGCGCGCATGACCTCCGCTCCGCGGAGCCGGGCCTGGGCCGCATAGGCATCCCAGGACTTGGTCTTGGCATCGCGCTGTTTGGCGCAGTTGAAAAGCTGGCCCTCGTATTGCTCGATGTCGAAGAGAATGCCCGGACAATGCCCCGCCTTGGCCAAACGCGCCGCCAGCTTTGCGTTGGCCACCACGGCGGAATAGTCGTCGAACCAATCGAGCTTTGCCGGCGTGGTATTGAACCGGAGAAAATTGGAATTGAACCTGCCAAAGTGCGTCTGGCGCAAATCGGAGAAGGCATCCTGCAAATCGGCCTCGGTGAAGGCGCGCTTTCCCCAGGCCTGCCAGGTGAAACTGCCCTTCTCTCCGCCCGGTGTCCGGTAGTCAGCGTGAAACACGCAACCATCAAACGGCGTCCGCCGCATCTGAACGATGTTGGTGCGGAGAAAGGCGGTGCCCGGTTCATCCCAGCCAAACTCAATGAGTTTCTTGGCCATTGAGTCGGACGCCCAAGCCGGTCCGCTCATGCCGCCCAGCCCCAGCAACAAAGTCAAAATGGCGGTGTATCTCATAGTGGCACAACGTCCTTAATCCCGGCTGCTTTCATTGTCCGATTCTATCTTGCCCCGCGTGGGCGGGCAAGCCCGGCGTTCGCCGCTCCGCCGCCTCCGCCTTCAAGCTTGGCAAGTGCTAACTTGCCAAGTATGCACTTGGCAAGTAGGATTATGGCATGTCGAGCTTTATCGGACGCGATCCGCAGCTCAAGCTCCTGGAGAGCGCATGGCGCGGCGAAGGCGGGATGCTGGCGCTGGTTTATGGACGCAGGCGCGTGGGAAAAACCGAGCTCATCCGCCACTTCGTGCGCGACAAGCAAACGGTGTTTTTCACCGGAAAGGAGGCCAGGCCCCAGATCCTCATTGATGACTTTGTCGCGCAAGCCGCACTCTGCTTTGGCTCTGACCCGGCCAAAGCGGGCGAAGTAACCAGTTGGAAAGCGGCGATCCGCCTTACGTTGGCTCAGTGGCGTCGGCAAGAGCGATTGATCCTTGTTTTCGACGAGCTGCAATGGGCCGCCGCCGTTTCCCCGGAGCTCATTGGCACCCTCCAGGAGCTCTGGGATCACGAGTGGAAGGATAATCCCAGGCTGGGCGTCATCCTATGCACGTCCTTCATTGCGTATGCCCTGAAACTGGCTGGCAGCCAGAGTCCTTTGTTCGGCAGGGTAACGCTCAATATCCCGCTCCACCCGTTTCAGCCACGAGAGGCTGCTCAGTTCCACCCTCATTACAGCATCACGGACCAGGCTCAGGCCTATTTCATCTGTGGGGGCGTGCCCATGTACCACCAGGCCTTCGCTCCGCGCCGGACCTTTAGGGAAAACATGACCAACGCGCTGCTTTCCTCCTCAGGCGCCCTCTACCGCGAGGGCGAGACACTCTTACGCGCGGAATTTCAGGAAATGCCCACTTACTTTACCATCCTCTCTTCCCTAGCGGAGAAACCGAGGCGGAGCAAAGATATCATCGACCTGATGCGGGTCAAAGATGCTCACTACTACCTGGAAAGACTGCGGCGCGTCGGTTACATCCAAAGAATCCTCCCGCTCGCCAATCGCGTTCCAAGAACCGAGGCGCGCTACGCAATCCGCGACCCTTTCCTTTGCTGGTGGTTCTTCTTCCTGTTTAAGAATCTCTCCGCTGTCGAACTGCTCGGGCCAGAGGAGTCCTTCGCCCGGATTGTTGCGCCTCAGTTGGATCGGTTCTTTGCGAATCGGTTCGAGGATTTCTGCCGGGACTGGCTCCAGCGGTACTATGTCACCCACGAGGGCGCAACCGGAGAAATTGTGGTTGGCCAGTATTGGAGGCGCGAGACCGTTCAGATCGACGTGGTAGGCAAGAAGACCCGGGACCGGTGGATTGATCTGGGGGAATGCAAGTGGGGCAAAGTCAAAAGCCTTCCCGGGGCCATTGAGGAACTTCACCGAAAAGCGGGGAACTACCCGACGCCCAAGGATTTCTCCCTGGGCTACCGCCTCTTCCTGCACCACCCACCCACAAAGCCAGCCGGACCTGGCGTGAGGATTCACACGCTACGGGAG
>JBJKSV010000581.1:0-23355 GCA_046703605.1 Limisphaerales bacterium | reverse complement strand
CCCCCCCGCCGGATTTGGGGCGCCGGGCCCGGGGCCGCCCCCGCTCCTATCCCCTGCGTCCAGCAACTTGATCTGAGCAGTTACGATGAAACGGAATACCCCAGAGCGCCCGGTGCGCGTCGGCTTGATTTCCCTCGGATGCGCCAAGAACCTCGTGGACGCGGAAATCATGCTGGGAACCTTGCTCCGGGATGGTATTGAGGTCACCAACGATGCCGCAGCGGCGGATGTGGTGATTGTCAATACCTGTTCGTTCATTGACGCGGCTCAGGAGGAAAGTGTCAATACGATCTTGGAATCGGCGCAGGTCCGCGAGGCTAAGAACCGCGGCCAGGCCCTGGTCGTTGCGGGCTGCCTGGCTCAACGTTACCGCCAGGAGTTGCCCAAGCTCTTGCCGGAGGTGGACGCCTTCATGGGGATTGATCAGGTTGCGCAGGTCACGAAGATCGTCCAGGCTGCCGTGTTGAAGCGAGCTGGCGGGAACGGCTCAAACGGACGTGCTCAACCTCAATCGCCCGCCGTCGAAATCCATTCGCGCCCAACCTTTATCCCCGATTACGCCACACCCCGGTTTCGCCTCACTCCAAACCATTTCGCCTATCTGAAGATAGCGGAGGGCTGCAACCATCCGTGCAGCTTTTGTATCATCCCCCGCATGCGCGGCTCTCACCGCAGCCGGCAGCAGGCGGACATCGTGGCTGAGGCCAAGGCCCTGGTTGCCCAGGGCGCCAGGGAACTCAACCTCATCTCCCAGGACTCGACCTACTATGGGCTGGACCTTCGGCCCGATCACACCGCCGCCGCCTCGCCGGCCCGGTTCGGCGCCGCCATTCGCTCGCTGCCACCTGACGCCACGACCATCTGTTCGCTGCTGCGGGAGCTCAACGCCTTGCCTGGAGACTTCTGGATACGCCTGCTCTACACTCACCCGGCGCACTGGACCGACGAACTGATCGAGACAATTGCCGAGTGCCGGAAAGTGGCGCATTATGTCGATATCCCGTTGCAGCATATCCATGGCAACATGCTGGAGCGGATGCGGCGCGAGACCTCCCGGGAGTACATCGTCGAACTGCTCCGACGCATCCGCCAAGGCATTCCGGGCATCGCCCTGCGAACGACGTTCATTGTCGGTTTTCCCGGCGAGACCGAAGAATGCTTCCAGGACCTGGTTGCCTTCATTCGGGAAACGAAGTTCGAGCGCCTGGGAGTCTTCACTTATTCACGGGAAGAAGGCACGCGGGCGGGCCAGATGGCGGGGCAAATCCCGGACAGCGTCAAGCGCCGTCGGCGAGAGCTGGCGATGGCCGCTCAGCATGAAATCGCCATAAACGTGGCTCAGAGCTTTGTTGGACGGACCCTCCGGGTGCTCGTGGAACGGGAAGCCGCCGCCAAGGAACTCAAAGCCGCGCGCGTCGCCTCGTGGGAACATGGCCTTCTGCGAGGGCACGCGGACAAAACTCCTGGCCTCAAAGGCCGCTTTTTGGTGGCGCGCGGCGAGGCCGATGCGCCGGACATCGACGGTCGGGTCTATATCCGAGGGGATGCGCCACTGGGCCAGTTTGCCCAAGTCCGAATCGTGGGGCACACCGATTATGATCTGATTGCTGAACCTCAGACTCAATGAACCTCCCTAACAAGCTGACCATCTCGCGCTTTATCTTCACCATAGCGTTCCTGGTATTCATCTTCTCGCCTGTGCCCTTCCACGAAACGATCGCCCTGGGTCTTTTCGCCGCCGGCGGCATTAGCGATTTTCTGGACGGCCAGATTGCGCGGCGCAGAAAGCTCATCACTAACTTCGGCATCCTGATGGACCCATTGGCGGACAAGATCATGGTCTGCTCGGCGTTCATTGCCTTTGTCGGGCTAAGATGGATGCCCGCCTGGATGGTGGTGATTATTGTGGCGCGGGAACTGGCCATTACCGGTCTGCGGCTGCTGGCGGCTTCCAAGAACGTCGTGCTGGCGGCTGAAGGTTATGGCAAACACAAGACCATTTCACAAATCGTCGCGATTATCGCCATCCTCGTCCTGGCCAGCTATGGTGACTGGGGCCCCGTGGGCCGGTTTATCTTTGGCCAGCCGGTTTTTGGCCGCTCCTGGGTGGCCTGGTTCGCCGAGGTGTCCAAATGGGTGGCCGTGATCCTCACCTTCCTCTCCGGGTGGTTCTACCTCTGGCGGAACCGAGCCTTGTATCTATCGGATATGTAGCGGTGGCACTGGCGCAAGCTGGCGGAAAGCGGAAGGGCCTGCTCGAACCACGGCCAGTGACACAGTCATCGTAAGCCGCTGGACATCAGCAGTACGCTAGCGCAGGTTAGGAAACCTGCGCCACGACTTTGTTCAGCGCCGGCTGCTCGAGGCCGGCGTTGACCTTTCTTGCTTGAATATTAGCTGAGTTTCTGGTTCACTCGTCGCATGAGAACGAAACGCCGTTCCGCTTTCCGCTCCGTTCCGCCTTCTTCGGACGTTAGGCTCGGTGTCCTCGACCGCCGGGCGTTTCTGCGGCAGTCTCTGGCCATCGCCGGGGGCTGCGCAATGGCGTTGCGCAGCGTCCCCGCGTTGGAAAGCTCCGCAAGAGTCAAGCCCATCGGAAATGCCAAAGGCATTCACCCCGGCCGGGTGGTTTGGGTCCATGACCCGGAGGCGACGGACTGGAGAGGCCCGGGCGACGGGCACTGGTGGGCCGACAATCGCCTGAAACAGGAACGGGTCAATGCCATGATGGCGCGGGCGACTTGCGAATTGACCGGCGAGACGGCGGTTAGCCGCGCCTGGGACCGCCTGTTCAAGCATTTCAACCGCTCCCGAGGCAAGCCGAATGAGGGCTACCGTCCCGGGCAGAAGATAGCCATCAAGCCCAACTGGGTGGGCCTCATCTTCACCGAAGGCCACGTCAACACCGAGACTTACGACTTCATCAGCCGGCAGGACTACATGAACACTACGCCGCAGATGGTCCTTGCCCTGATAGGCCAGCTTGTTTCGGCCGGTGTTTCTGAGCAGGACATCACCGTCTCCGATACCCTGGCCTGCGTCGTCCACCCATACTACAACCTGCTGCACACTGCCTTTCCCGGTGTTCGCGTAGAAGACCACGCCGGCAGGTTTGGACGCATCAAGGTCAGGCCATCCAACTCGCCGTTGCATTGGAGCAGCCGTCCGGGGGGCGTAGCCCAGGACTATGCTCCGTCCTGCTTTGCGGAGGCCGATTACCTCGTCAATTTTGCCAGCCTCAAGGCTCATACCGCCGGAGGTGTGACCCTCTGCGCCAAGAACCATTACGGTTCACTGGTGCGCTGGCCCGTCCAAGCCAGCTATTACGACATTCACCCAAACTGCTTTTCGACTCAGACCGGCATCTATCGCCCCCTGGTGGACTTGATGGGGCACGCCGACCTCGGCGGCAAGACGGTTCTGTATCTCATCGACGGCATCTTTTCCGGGGTGCATCCGCGCGACCCCGTCCCGCAACGAATGCAGTCGCCTCCCTTCAGCAATCATTGGCCTTGCAGCCTCTTCGCGTCGCAGGACCCTGTCGCCATCGATTCGGTCGGCTTTGACTTTCTCTGGACGGAGTGGAGCGATTTCCCTCGGAAAGGCGGAGTGGATGATTACTTGCATGAAGCCGCCCGGGCGGGCGACCCGCCTTCAGGTACTTTCTACGATCCGAACCACCTTACCCCAACTGAGCGGTTGCCCAGCCTCGGCGTCCACGAACACTGGAACAACGCTCGAGAAAAGAAGTACTCTCGCAATCTCGGCCTGGGCGAAGGGATCGAATTGGCGCAGGTGGCCTGAATCAGTTCCCCCCCGAAACACTGTAACTCGCGGGTGTCGAGCGGTGGCTGAGGGGAGCTACGTTTCCACCGCCAGCCTTTCCAGCGCTGGGGAGAGAGAAGCCTCTGGGCACCTTCACCAAGTTACCGGGACACTCAGTTTCTTGCCAAAGCGGTTCCGGTAATGGATTTGGCGTTGCTGCACACCGTATTCATGGACCAGGCGCGTGATCTTTACGTCGTAGCAGCAATACTCGGCAATCTCCATCAGCTTGCCCTCTCGGTACCATTGAATAGCCTGCATGCCCTCGGCGGTCTTTTCGATGCCAAAAGTTGCCGTTGCGATGGCGTCGAGGGAGAGCCGGTGCTGCAATCTGTTCTGCAAATCCACCAGGAGGTCGAGCGTGGGCAACTGGCGCATGTCCAGGGCGGTATAGCCGTGGAGCACCTCATAGTCGAAGCGCAGGTTATTGAAACCGACCACGAGATCGGCCCGCTGGAGTTGCCGGATGAGGTCATCGACCTGGTGCTCGCCAAAAATCTGGTATTCGCCGCTGCCGGTGCTGTAAGTGACCCCCACACTCATCCCCATCTGGCTGATCTTGTCCCACCCGCCGACTTCATCGGCGGACTTCTTGGTCTCGAGATCGAAATAGACGATGTTCTTCACCGGTTATTCCTGGGGGTACACCAGAATTCGATCATGGACCAACACGATGAGATCGTTCTTATGGTCGCCCGTCACATCCGCCACCGCCGCCTCGCGCGGTTCGGGCAAAGCGTTGTCGGCGCCGCGGAAACTGCGCTCTTCAAACACCGGCCAGCGCGTGGCCGGAACGAGTTTGTGGTGCGAGTTAAAAATGACCAGGTCCAGGTAGTGCCGGGCGGTCTCCAGGAACACCAGGTCTTTGCGCCCGTCGTTGTCGAGGTCGCCGGAGACGACATCGGTCAACCGGCCGCCTTCGATCGGGGTCTCGTAGCCGTCGAGTTCCTTAAGGCTCCAGACCTTGCCGAAGAGGGGCATATAGGCGACGGAGTTGAGACCGAGAAACGCGACGGTGTTCTTGCTTGTGGTGCCCAGCCCGACGGATTGAAGAGCGCTGAACTGGGAGATGGGCAGCGGGATGTCGCGCACGACTTGCCAGACGCCGGAGTGATCGCGCTGGCACAACGTCAGTTCCTTCCGCTCGACATCCAGCAGGAAGAGGGACGTGGCGCCCTCCTGGCCGCTGGAGATGGCAACGGCGCCTGCCAGGCGTGAATCGCTGCCGGCGCCGTTGATCTGCTCCTTGACACGGAAAGTCCAACCCGTGTCGTTGCCCAAGCCGGGCTGGGGCTGTTCTTTGGTGAGCACGACGGCGCGGACGAAGTTCTTCTGTGGCAACAGCAGTTCAGGCTTGCCATCGCCGTCAATATCGACCGAGCTAAGCCAGGGGCGTTCGAGCACGCCGCCGGGCGGGGCGACGTCGATCTCTTCGAATTCTTTGCCCGGGACCTGACGGAGCACCTTGACCTTGTCGTAGGGGGTCAGCACGACCAGGTCCGGATGGCCGTCCTGGTCGGCATCGTGGAAGGCGAGGGCAGTGGGATTGGAGGTGAATTTGTCGCTGAGCTTTTGGACGGTGGTCTTTCCATCGGCGGTCCGCAGCACGAGAGACCGTTTTCCATTGTTATCGACGATGACTGCCAGGACCGGTTTGGCGTGCGGATCGAGCTTCCCGACAGCCATCACCAGTGGTTTGCCCGGCAACGGAATGAGGTCCGGAAAGGGAAGGCCATCCTTTTGGTCCAACCGGGTGACGCCGACCTGGTTTTCGTCGGCACTGAGCATAAAAATCTCTTTTCTGCCATCGCCATTCCAGTCGGCAACGGCGAGGCTGCTCACGCCGGCGAGGGTGGAGTAGGTCTTGGGCGAGGCCAGGTACCCGTCCTCTTCCTGGAGATAGATGGAGATCTGGCCGCTATCCGGCTGTGCGACGAGCAGGTCTGCCAAGCCGTCGCCATCGACATCGGCCCAGAGCATTCCCCGCTGGGCGCGGTCGGTGCGGCGCAGCGGCAAGACCTCGAACTGGCCTTTGCAGAGGCCGCTGGCAAGCTTGTCCGCCGGCTTCTGGACGAACTCGGAAACGGCGGCGCGGCCCGAATTCTGCGCGATGGTGATGACCTGGGTTTTCTTATTCTGCTCGAGGTTATCCGCCCAGTACGAACGGATTGGGGGAGAGGAGAAGAAGACCTCCGGGCCGAGTTCGTGATCGGGCTTCTGGAGGCGGAAACGGAACGGGTTGGGATCTTCCCAGTTCACGAGCAGCAGGTCCTGGAGACCGTCTCCGTTTATATCCACCACCTGGACGGCGCGGATGGAACCTGAGAACGGAATGCGTTGCGGTTCGCCGAGGGTGTGGTCGGCCTTTTGGGGCAGGAGATAAACGCAATTCTCGCCGAGCAGGACGAGGTCGGTGCGGCCATCTCCATTGAGGTCGCCAGCGCAAAGGCCATTAGGCGAGAGCTGGCCGTCGTCGATGGGCCAGCGTTTGGTGTCCCAGCCATTGGTTCCCCGGTTGTAGAGAACGATCAGCTCTTTTGGGTCGCCGTAGTAGGCGATGTCGGGGCGCCCATCGCCGTTCAGGTCCGCTGCCACGAGAGAGAAGATGCGCTTCTCCGAGGCAATGGAATCGATGCGAAAACGGGCGTCGGGCGGGAGTTGGTTGATATCCCAGCGGTTCACGGCCTGGGCGGTGGAGGCGAGGTTGGTCTTGCCGGTCTGGTTCCAGAGGATGTTGATCTTGGAGCGGGCATTGTTTACAACGATTAGGTCATTTAATCCATCTCCGTTGAGGTCCGCCACGTGAAGCTCGCTAATAAAAGGATCAATCGGGAAGATCTCCGGTCCCGTGAACCCGAAAGGGCTGGAGGTATCCTCCGCGGCAACCGCTGTCAAATGGAGTCCTATGACCAGGACGGCCATGCCGGCAGCCCGGAGCCAATCCAGCGCGCGCGGGGGGGGATCTGTGAACCGATTCTCAGATGTTCTCATAGAAGCTGTCGCTTTACTTGTGAGCCTCCGCGGCCGCCAGCATTTTTTCCAAAGCCGGGTTGCGCGGGTGCCCGGCGGCGAGGGCCTTCTGGTAATGCCATCGCGCCAAAGCGGTCAGGGGGGGATTCTCGGAGAGATAAACCACAGCCAGGTTGTTGTGGGCTTCGCCGAAGTCCGGTTTCAGTTCGATGGCCTTGCGGAAGGCGGTCTCGGCGGCCTTGCGCATGCCTTTTTGGCCAAGAACGATTCCGAGCAGATTCTGGATTTGGGCGTCCTTGGGGGCAAGCTTTGCCGCCTTGCTCAGGACAGTCAAAGCATCGTCATAGCGGCCTTGCCTAAACCGGAGTTGACCGAGCACCCAAAGGCTGTAGGCGTCTGCCGGGGCCAGGGTCACGGCGCGTTCGGCGTTCTTCTCGGCCTTGGCCAACTCCTTTCGCTGCATTTGTATAACCGCCAGGTTGGCCAGGGCGGTCGGATTGCTGTCGTCCTCTTGGACGACCCGGGCGTACTCCGCTTCGGCTTGGTCATATTTGCCGGCGGAGAAGAGCCGGCCCCCCTCGGCCAGAAGCGCCGCGGTTTTGGGAGAGGGACGGTGGGCGGTCATCTGGACGGCATTGGATGCCGCCAAGGAGCGGTCAGGCTCTTTGAGCGCGGCAAGTTCGTCGGGTGTGTAAGGCACCGCATGGGCCTCGTAGGCCTCCAGGCGCGCCTGCAAGTCGGCAAGCTGGGTCTGGAGGGCCGAGCCTGAGCCGTTCTGCCCTCGCCCGGACAACTGTTTGACCCGCGCCTCGAGGGAGGCGTTTTGCTGCCGCAAGATCGCCTTGTCGGACTGGAGCATGGCGATTTGGGCAACCGCCTGGCTGAGCTGCTGCTCGACATCCGGCTTGGGGGCGGGCTGAGGCGAAGAGGCGGAGGCCGAAAGGCGAGAAACCTCAGACTTGAGCCGTTCGTTTTCCGCGCGAAGGCCGGCCTCAGCCACCGGTTGCGAAGGGGCGCCTTTGAGGCGCGCCTGGAGCGCCTGGTTTTCGAGGTTGAGTCGTGTTATGGCGGCCTTGTCTTTGGCAAGAGCCTGTTGGGCTGCGGCGAGCTGGGCATCGACGGCCGTTTGGCTGGCTTGCTTGAGGGCGTTGGCCGGAGTTGCCGAAGCCGGCTTGGGCTGTTGCTGGGCCAGGCTCGTATCGAGCAAGGCGTTTTGCTTTTGCAGTTGCCTGATTTCCTCCTGTGCCTTGGCCAATTCCGAGGGACTCACAGCGGCGGGTTGGGCCGCGAGCGCTTCCTTGAGCTTGTCCTGGAGTTGGCCGTTGTCCGCCTGCAATTGGCCGACTTGGGCCTGTAGAGAGGCGATGCGGGCTTGAAGATCACTGACCTTGGGCGCGGGTCTCGCCGGCAGAGCGGCCGTTTTGGCCGTTTGGACTGTTTTGAGAGACGGCGGGGCGCCTTGGGGCGCAAGGGCGGCGATCTTCGAGGCAAGATAATTCAGCCGGAACTTGACCACCTCACTGTTCCATTCCGGATATCCCTTCTGAAACGCATCCAGCGCCGCTCGCGCTTCCTTGTACTTGGCAAGGGCCTGGACAGGCTGGTCCTTTTGGACGAGTGCGTCGGCTTCTTGTATCATGTAGTAAATCTTCAAGTAAACGTCATCCGGTCCCTGTTGAGCCCGCGCTTGCGGCAGCCAAACCAGAAATCCGACAATGACCAAAGCAACGATCCGTTTCATGACCTCAATGATAATGAACCTCAGAACCGGTTGGCAACGCTCCAGCACTTAAATCGCGCAAGCCAAGTAGGAACAGGACTCGGGCTTTTGAACGTTTTGGGGGGTTGGCGGCTCTAACTCCTAAATGCCCGTGTGAGCGCGGTGCGATAGGCGCCGCCAGAGCGCGGGGGACACAGCTCTCGAGGGCTTCGGATTTTCAATGCCGTTCGGATGGGTGGTGTAAGACCCAGAGAAAGGGTGTGCGTCCAAACGCACAGTTTCCGTTTGGCTTAAGATGGCACATATTCGCGTTCAATGAATATCAGGTTGCGTTCAGCGACAAGGTTGATAACCTGTGCGCTTTGACTGGGCCAGAGATGCGACAGTTCATTACCATCGCCTCCAATGCATTCATGGAACTGGTGCGGCAGCCGGTGTTCTTGCTCCTCATGACCACCTCTGCGGCATTCGAAATCTTTCTGACCACCCCTTACTATTTCGCCTTCGGAGACGAACCGAAGCTGGTCAAAGACAGCACGCTGGCGGTCATGCTGCTCTCAGGTCTGCTGGGAGCGGTGCTGACGGCTTCCTCATCGCTGGCCCGCGAGATTCGGGGCGGCACGGCTTTGGCGGTCCTCTCCAAACCAATTGGGCGGGCGCAGTTCTTGCTGGCAAAATACGCCGGCCTGGTCGCCGCTCTGAGCCTGTTGACCTACATCAATTTGATCCCGGTGCTCTTGGCCAGCCGGATGGCCTTTGATGCGTATGGCTCGACCGATCTCTTTGGCTTGGGCATTTTCGCGCTCGCCGTGGTGCTGGCCTACCTGATAGGCGGCTTTAGCAACTTTTTTCTCCGGCGCCCTTTTGTGTCTGATGCCGTATTGGGACTGGTGCTGACGCTGACGGTTGCGTTTGTCGTCATCAATTTTTTCAACCAGCACGGCCAGCCGCAGCCCTTTGCCAAGGGTGTGGACTGGGACCTTATCCCGGCGTCGATTCTGATCTTGTTCGCTCTCTGGATTTTGGCGGGAGTCGCGCTGGCCTGCTCGACCCGGTTTGATGTCATTCCCACCTTGGCCATCTGCTCGGCCCTGTTTCTGCTGGGCCTGATGTCCGACTACCTTTTTGGCACGCGGGCCAAAGCCGGGTCATGGTGGGCCTCGATCCTCTACGCTGTAACCCCCAACTGGCAGCTCTTCTGGGTCGCCGATGCGTTGAACCAGGGCAAGAGCACCTTTCAGTGGGGTTACGTCTGCAAGGCATTCGGATACGTGGTGGGCTATGTTGGGGCGGCGTTGGCGCTGGCAGTGGTGCTCTTTGAGGAACGTGAACTGAGTTAACTGAATGGAACGAAGCATACAAAAGAATGGGTTGCTGAACCTGCTGACATTGCTGGTCGTGGGCGTTGGTGGTTTTGCCGTGGCACGGTACAGCAATTCCCTGGCGGGCCAGGTGGCGGTATTGTTCGTCGGGGTGGGCTTTCTGATCGCCGCGGTGAGCTGGTTCCAGATGCGGTTGGAGGAAAACGAACGCGCCGAGAAACTCGAGCTGGAGGAGATGGCCAAGCGCCACGATGGCTCGGCTTTGTTCGAAGGCAGAGATGCGGACCTGTTTCCGGCCCAACGGTCGCGGGAGCAGTTCGAGCGGTTTTTCGTTCCCATCTTCACCGTGCTGCTCTGCCTCTTGCAAGCGGGCGGGGCCTTCTTTTTATGGCGGTGGCTCTCCAAGACCACGACGACTGTGGAATTGAAACAGCCGATGGTAGCGCTGGCCCTGTTCGGGCTGTTCTCCTTGGTGCTCTTCTTGTTGGGGAAGTTCTCGGCTACAATAGCGCGATTGGAGGATCACCGGCTGCTCCGGCCAGGGGCTAGTTACATGCTCTTGGGCGCCTATCTCTGCTTCTTTGTGGCCATGGGGATCGTGGGGGTGCAGGCGGGGTTCGCCAAAACGGATTACTACATTGCGCATGTCCTGTGCGGGTTATTGGCGCTGGTGTCGGTCGAGACGCTTATCAATGTAGTTTTGGAGATCTACCGCCCGCGAGTGCGCGGAAGGGTTAGCCGTCCGCTCTATGACAGCCGACTGGTGGGGTTGCTGGGGCAGCCGGAGGGCTTGGTCACGACGGCGGCTCAAGCGTTGGACTACCAGTTTGGCTTCCAGGTCTCCGAGACTTGGTTTTACCGGTTCTTCGAGAAGGCGGTGGGTTGGCTGCTGCTCTTGCAGTTTGGTGTCCTGGTGCTGTCCACGTGTGTGGTGGTGATTCAGCCGGGCGAACAAGGGCTGCTCGAACGATTTGGCAAGCCGGTCGCAGGACGGACCTTGCTCAATCCGGGAGGGCATCTGAAATGGCCCTGGCCAATCGACAAGGTGTATCGATTTCATACCGACCAGGTCCAAAGCTTCATTGTCGGCTCGCCCCCGGCCAAGGATGCGCAGAGCGAGAAGGCGGTGCTCTGGACTGTACGGCATGTCTTGCAAGGCAAAGAGCAGGAGTTCCTGGTGGCCAACCGGGCGCAAAGCTCCGGTATCGTGACCAATCTGGCCGCGAACAACCCGCTGCTCAAGGAGGACGTGACCAGCCAAAAGACCCCGCCAGTGAGCTTTCTCACGGTGAGCATCCCCGTCCAGTACCAGGTGACAAACCTGATCTACTGGGCTTACAACAATGCGGGCGCTTCCAATCTGCTTCAGGACATCGCCACGCGGGCGGTGGTGCGGTACTTGGTGGGCGCAGACATGAACGAACTGATGTCCAGCACCCGGATGCAGGCTTCGCAGGATTTGCTCAATCGCATCCAGGTCGAATCGGACCGGCGCCGGCTCGGGGCGAAGATCCTCTCGGTGGGCTTGCAGGATTTGCATCCGCCGGTAAAAGTCGCCCCGGATTTCGAGAAGGTGATTGCCGCCATTCAGACCAAGCAAGCGAAGATCCTTGACGCTGATGCCTACCGCATCCAAACCAATGTCATGGCCGAGGCCGAATCGACCAACATCGTCGATACCGCCGAAGGCAATGCCACCAACAGTGTGATTGGCACCCTCTCGCGAGCGGCCGAGTTCACCAACCAGATTCCCGCCTTTCAGGCCTCGCCGTCGGTTTATGCCCAGCGCAAGTATCTCCAGACGCTTCTGGCGGCAACCGCCGGCGCACGCAAGTACATCCTTTTGACCACCAATACCCACGACGTCCTCGTCTTTGATCTTCAGAACAAGATCCGCTCCGACTTGCTCGGCAATTTGACTGTTCCACCTCCCAGCACGAATAACGTTCAATGAAATCCAATCCGCTTACGCTGATTATCGGCTGCATCCTTCTTGTCCTCTTCGCTCTGCTGCTTGTCGTCTTCCAAGTGCGGAGGACCGAGGTCGCAGTGGTGACCACCTTCGGCAAACCGACCCGCGACCTTTCCGAACCAGGACCGTATTTGAAGTGGCCCTGGCCGATCCAGAAGGTCTATAAATTCGACAACCGCGTCCAGAACTACCAGGACAAGCTCACCGAGAGCATGACCAGTGACAGTTTTAATCTTCTGACCTCGGTTTATGTCGGCTGGAAGATCACCAATGCCAAGGTGTTCTTTCCCAAGTTCGTGGGTTATGCCGACCCAATCAACGCCGCCGAGCAGGTCCTGGACCGCTTGCTGGCCAACGCGCAAATAGCGATCGTGGGCAACCACCCGCTGGTCGATTTCCTCTCCACCTCGCCTCAGCAAAACAAGTTCGTTGGCATCGAGCACGAAATCCTCGCCAGCGTCGAGTCTCAGCTCCAGACCAACAGCTACGGGATGGACCTCCAGTTCCTCGGATTCAAGAAGCTCGAGCTGCCCGAAAGCGTTACTCAAACCGTGTTCGACCGCATGAAAGCCGAGCGGAAGGTCCTGGCCCAGCAATCGATTTCGGAGGGCGAGGCACAGGCCTCAAAAATTCATTCGCAGGCGGATTTGACGGCCCAACAGATGCTGGCCGCCGCCCAGGGCACCGCCACCGAGATTCGAGGCAAGGCCGAAGAGCAAGCCGCCAACTCACTGTTGACCTTCCAACAGAATCCTCAACTGGCCAATTTCATGTTTGATCTCGATGCCCTGCAAGGTTCCCTCAAGGACCATTCCATTCTCATTTTCGACCAGCATACGCCGCCCTTCAACCTGCTCCGAGGCGTCTCGCCCAGTCTCTTGACGGATACAACCGTGCCGGCGGATCGGAAGTCGGAAGTCAGAAGTCAGAACTCAGAACTCAGAACTCTTAACTCAGAGGCCGGTACAACCGCTAGTGCGGTGGTCGCTGATCCCCCTCCAGCCGAGAGCCCTTCGCCGAAACTGGCCGGCAAGTGAGTCATCTCGATCCGCGCGTTATGAACGAACAAACTCAGTTGCTCAGACACAACGGACCGCCGGGCGACACGCCTGTCGATGCCGGTTCGCAGGCCCTGGCCGAGGCCTTGCGGAGCAGTTTTGCCATCGTCAAGTTTGTTATGTTGGTGCTGGTATTGGCCTTTCTGGCCTCCGGCTTCTTCATCGTCCAACCGCAGGAGCAGGCCATCATCCTTCGGTTGGGCAAACCGGTTGGGGTTGGCAAGAAGGCGCTGCTGGGCCCGGGCCTGCATTGGTCGTTCCCCTACCCTATCGATGAAGTGGTCCGCGTCTCGGTGGCCGGGGTTCAAAAGGTACGCTCCAGTGTTGGCTGGTATTACACGACGCCAGCAGACGAGTTGGCCGGCACCGAACCGCCCGCCGGCCCCACGCTCAACCCATTGGTAGATAGCTATACGATGACGGGCGATAAGGACATCGTGCATTGCCGCGTGGACCTGACCTACCGCATCAGCGACCCGCTCACCTACGTTTTTGACTTTGTCAATGCCTCGAACGAGGTTCTTAATGTGGTCGATAACGCATTGGTGGAAGAGAGTTCGCGGTTCACGATTGACGACATCCTCTACCATAGCGCCATCTTCCGCGATGCCATTGCCCAGCGCATCGGCGAATTGGCCGATGCGCAGCGGCTCGGCATCTCGGTGGAGCAGTGCGCCATCGAGCCGATCCCGCCGCGCCAGGTCAAAAATGCCTTCGAGGACGTGGTCAAGGCCGAAGTCACCTACCATACTAAGCTGGAAGATGCCGCCAATTATGCAAACCAGACCACCAACCGGGCCAGCGCCGACGCCGTCGCCCGCATCACCCTGGCGGAAGCCGATGGGACGCGGTTGGTGCGCGACTGGGCCAGCCGGGCCGCCCAATTCAATGACATCCTGCCCAAGTACCGCATGAACCCTCCTCTTTTCGTTCAACAACGGTTGACCGAAACGATGGGGCGGTCTCTAACGAACCTCGAGAACAAGATCATGATTCCTGAAAACGCCAATGGAATACCGAAGGAAGTCAGGTTATTGTTGAGTCGTCCGCTGCCGAAACCGCAAGTCGAAGTGAACAACCAGCAGAATAACAATGATTAGCAACCCGTCTTGAGCCTATGCAAGTTACTTCGCTTTTAAGCCTCCAGGAAGATTCGGTCGAACCTGGACACAACCACGACCATGGGCACGAGCACGACCATGAGCATGAGGCCTCGTGTCCGAGTTGCGGTCATGACCACGAACACGCCCCTGTCCGGCTCTGGCAGACGCTCATTGGGGTGGTGTTTGTGCTCAACGCCTTCCTGATTGATTGGGTATTCGACCAGGGGCAGGTCATTGCCAGCGCCAGCGCCTTTATCGGCGCGGTTATATTGGGCTATCCCATTGTCTGGACGGCGGTCAAAGATATCCGGCGCAACTCGCTCAGCATCAATGAATTGGTCGCCATTGCGGTCCTAGCGGCCTTTGCCTCCGGCAATTACAAGACTGCGGGCGTGGTGGCCTTCTTCATGCTCATGGGCGAGATTATCGAAACGCGCACCGCCGAGGGGGCGCGCGCGTCGATTGAATCACTCATCCGCCTGACCCCGACCAAGGCGCGGCGTATCCGGGCGGATGGTGAAGAAGAAGTCGCCGCTCAAGACCTGGCCGTTGGGGATACTATCCGGATTCGCCCTGGAGATAATGTGGCGGCGGACGGGGTAATCCTCAGCGGGCAAGGTTCTTTCAACCAGGCCACGATTACGGGCGAATCCCTGCCGGCGGATAAAAAGCCGGGCGATGAGGTCTTCGCCGGGACGCAGAATCTGACCGGCGTTTTGGAAGTCAAGGTCAGCCGCGCCGGTCATGACACGACCCTGGGCCGGGTGCGCGACCTGATATTGGCGGCGGAGAAGACCAAGCTGCCCATTATGAAGATCGTGGATCAGTACATGGGCTTTTACACCCCACTGGTGCTGGTCATTGCCGCCTTAGTCTGGGCCTTCACCCGCAACCTGGATGATGTCATCTCAGTTATTATTTTCAGTTGTCCCTGCGCCTTCATCCTGGCGACGCCGACTGCCATGGTCGCCGCCCTCTCGGCGGCAGCGCGCTTGGGCATTCTCATCAAGAATGTGGCCGACATCGAATTGGCGGCGAAGATTAACGCGTTCGTGTTTGACAAGACCGGAACACTCACCACTGGTGAACTGGCGGTCAGCCGTCTGGCGCCTCTGAACGGCACGCAACCTGCCGACCTCCTCCGCTTGGCGGCCTCCGCCGAGAGATACAGCAACCACCCAACCGCCAAGGCCCTGAGCCAGCTTGCCCAGGAAGCGGGCGTGCCCTTGTTCGAGCCGAAAGATTTTTCCGAGACCGCCGGACGTGGCATCAAGGCCGACGTCGATGGGGACACCATTCTCGTAGGACGCGCTCAATGGCTGAAAGACAATCACGTGAAGGAGGACTTCATGAAGTCGGTGGATTTGAACGAGACCGAAGGGTGGAGCTTGATCTTCGTGGCGCGCGGCGGCAAGTGCATCGGATGGGTTGGGTTGCAGGACCAAACCCGGGCCGAGGCGCGCGAGTCGCTCGCGGAATTGAAGGAAAGTGGCGTGCGGCGAGTGGCGATGGTCACCGGGGATCGGCAGCCTGTGGCGATGAGGGTTGCCAAGGAGATCGGCTGCGAAGAGGTCACTGGCGAATGCCTGCCGCAAAACAAAGTCGATTTTGTGCGCGGCGTCCACTCCAAAGGCTATAAAGTCGCCGTGGTGGGCGACGGCGTGAATGACGCCCCCGCCCTGGCCGCCGGCGATATTGGCATCGCGATGGGCGCCGCCGGCAGCGAGGTGGCCATTCACAGCGCGACTATTGCTCTCATGAACAACGACCTGCGCCGCCTCCCATTCCTGGTCAAACTTTCCCGCAGCACGCGGGCGGTTATCAACCAGAACTTTCTGTTTGGCGTGGCTTTTATTATCGGCGGTATGACCCTTTCGGCCTTGAGCCTGGTGCCTCCGGCCTTTGCGGCGGCGTTGCACACCGGCGGCTCGCTCATCGTGGTCTTCAACAGCGCTCGGCTGGTTCGCAAGGGCGAGGAACTCGAGCATTACAGTGTTGAGCCGGCTGCGCCTCCCAGCCGGCCTGCGCTTCCGGCATCAGGCCTGGAAGCCAAACCTGAGCTTGCGGCAAGAACGGCATGACAGATACACAACGTTCCAATGGTGAAGTTGTCATCTCCGTAAGGGGCCTGACCAAGATCTTCAAAGACTTCTGGGGCAGGCCCAAGGCGCGCGCGGTCGATAGGGTCGATTTCGATGTCCATCGCGGCGAGGTCTTCGGATTGCTTGGTCCGAATGGGTCAGGCAAATCCACCACGGTGAAGCTGCTGCTGGGCCTTCTCTATCCCACCAAGGGCCATATCGAGGTCTTCGGCCATTCTCCGCGTCATGTCGCCACCAAGGCGCGCATCGGCTACCTGCCCGAAGAGTCCTATCTCTACCGATATCTGAATTCGAAGGAGACCCTGAATTTTTTCGGCAACCTCTTTGAGCTTTCCAAAGGAGACCGGACGAAGCGCTCCGAGCAACTGCTGGAGATGGTCGGCTTGAGCCAAAACCAGCTCCGGGCAGTGGGCGA
Organism: Limisphaerales bacterium; assembly: GCA_046703605.1. GTDB lineage: Bacteria > Verrucomicrobiota > Verrucomicrobiia > Limisphaerales > UBA8199 > JAJYHY01. The sequence continues at coordinate 6,868 of JBJKSV010000581.1, read as the reverse complement.
ATACTCCAAGGGCATGCAGCGGCGGATTGGGCTGGCTCAAGCCCTGATTAACGACCCGGACCTGATCATTTTGGACGAGCCGACATCCGGCCTGGACCCCATTGGGTGCCGGGAGATGAAGGACCTCATTCTGGCTCTGGCGCGCCGCGGCAAAACGGTGATTCTGAGCAGCCATTTGCTCTCGGACGTTGAGGATGTCTGCGACCGCGTCGTCATCTATTATGGAGGCAGAATCCAGGCAATGGGCGCACTTAGAGATCTGCTGGCCAAGCCTGATTCCATCCAGATCACGACGCCGGCCCTCCCGCGCCCGACTATGGAGCGTGTGCTCCAAATGATCCGGCAGGACGTGGCGCAGGATAAAGTCCGCGTCGAGACACCGACTCAAAACCTGGAAAGCTATTTCTTGGAAGTCGTCGAAAAAGCCCGCCTGGCCGCTACCGAGACTTCCGGGGCTACATCCGGGGCGCGTGTGGCGGCCTACCTGCGCGGAGAGGCCGAAGCGCGTCCGGCAACCGACCGCGTCCTGGAGCGATTGACGGCCGCCCAGCCCGCCCCGGCCGAGCCTGAGCCTCTGCCGCCGCCCAAGCCCTCGGTCGATGCGGACCGCCTGGCGGCGCTTACCAAGGCCACCGCCCCTGCCGCCGAACCGAGTGAAAAACCGCCGGCATCGGAGGGTGCCGCGGAATTGGCGAGGGCCAATGAAAAACTGGCGTCGCTTCTTGGGAAGCCAAAATGAAGTGGAGTGAAGACAATTAATAGCGGGTCTGCTTTTAGGTCTTTGGAAGGCCGGAAGACCGGGATTTGCTTGACGGCCAATCCGGGGTTCAAGTCTTAATGCAACGTATCCTTGCCATCGCGGGGCTTACTTGGAAAGCCGCGTTCCGTTTCCGCCTCTTTCTGGTGGTGGCGGTCCTCCTGCTCGCCTCGGTGGTCGGTCTGCCCCTGCTGCTCCAGGACGACGGCACTGCGCGCGGCTTTACCCAGATCCTGCTCACTTATACACTGACGGTGATTACCGCCCTGTTGGGCCTCTCGACGCTCTGGCTTTCGTGCGGCACCCTGGCCCGGGATATCGAGGAATGCCAGATGCAAGTCGTCGCGGTCAAGCCGGTTGCTCGCTGGCAGATTTGGCTGGGCAAGTGGCTGGGCATTATGTCGCTGAATGCCGTCCTCCTGGCGATCTCGGGCGGCGGCGTGTATCTCTTGCTCGAATGGAGGGCCGCTCACTTGCCTCCAGCCGAGCAAACCGTCCTGCGCACCCAGGTGCTCGTCGCCCGCGGCTCCGCCAAGGAAGCCAGTCTCGAGGGCCAAATCCAACGCCAGACCGACGAAATTTTGCGTCAGCGGCTCGACGCCAATCCCAACACGAAGGTGGATACCGAGGCATTGCGCAACAAGATCCTCGAACAGGTCAAATCGGAGTACCAGGCGGTGCCGCCCGGCTATGAACGCGTCTGGAAAATCCACTTGGGCTCTGCCAAGAACGAGCTCCACGACCAGCCTCTCTCCCTGCGCATCAAATTCAACTCCGCCGCGCACAGCCCCTCCGGCACCTTCGCCGGACTGTGGCAGGTCGGCGTGCCCGGCGACACCAAACTCTGGCAGAGCGACCCGATGAGTTTGTCTCCGGACACGTTCCATGAGTTCAAGATCCCCCCCGGCCTCTTCGACAAGAACGGGTTGCTCACCATCACCTTTATCAATCCCAACAGTGTCTCTCTGCTCTTTCCACTCGATGAAGGGATGGAGGTGCTTTATCCGCAAGGCGGCTTCACCATGAACTTCGTCCGCGGGCTGGGCATCATCTTCTGCTGGATGGCTCTGTTTGCCGCCATGGGTCTCACCGCTTCGACCTTCCTCTCATTCCCGGTGGCGGCGTTTGTCTCGCTGGGGCTCTTAACAATGGTGCTTTGCAGCAATACAATGGCCTACGCCGTCAAGGAGGGATCGGTGGCGGCCTACAACCCCCAACTCGGCCACGGCTACTCCCCTCTGGACATTGTCATCATTCCGGTCTTCCGCCTGGCCCTCAAGGTCATCCATCTCGCCGAGAATTTCTCGCCCATCGATTCGCTCAGCACCGGACGCACGATCTCCTGGGCAGAGCTAGGTTTGGCATTCGGCCAGTTTGTGGTGCTGTTGGGCGGCTTGCTGGGCCTAATTGGCATTTTCATCTTTAACCGGCGTGAGCTGGCGACCGCACAGGGGAACCAATGAACAGAAATGTCAAGAGAATTAGCCTCCTCCTCCTGGCCGCCCTCCTGCTCCTCGGCTCCTCCCGCCTCCAGGTCTCCCTCAACCAGGAGCGGGACAAGCTCGGTTTTACTCGGGTCGCCCCCCTGGAAAACGCGCCCCCCTTGCTCGCCTTTACCACAGTCGCCTTGGGGGGATTCCGCGGCCTCATTTCGAACATTCTCTGGATCCGCGCCATTCGGCTGCAGGATGCAGACAAGTATTTCGAGATGATGCAACTGGCTCGCTGGATCACAGACCTGGAGCCGCATTTTGTCCAGGTCTGGCTGGAGCAGGCCTGGAACATGGCCTACAACATCTCGGTTAAGTTCAACAACTACCAGGACCGGTGGCGCTGGGTCAAAGCCGGCATCAGCCTTCTGCGCGATGAAGGGCTGAAGTATAACCCCAACAACCTCCTCATGTACCAGGAATTAGCCTGGTTCTTTCAGCATAAATTGGGTGAGAACCTGGACGACGCCAACATGCTCTATAAGCAGAAATGGGCGGATGACATGGCCGAGGTCTTTGGCAAGAAGACCCCTAATCTCGATGAACTGATTCACCCCAAGACCCCGGATGAGAAGCGGCGAGCCAAGCTCCTACGCGACACCTACAAGATGGATCCGGTCTTCATGAAAAAGGTCGATGAGAAATACGGTCCGCTGGAGTGGCGCTTGCCCGAAGCCAGCGCCATCTACTGGGCCGCCCTGGGTCTGAAATGGGCCAAAGAACACCCCACCAAGATCAAGAAATCGGACCTTATTACGCTCCACCGGGTCATTTATCAATCCTTGCAGATGAGCTTCCGCCGCGGGCGCCTTATCTCAAACCCCTTCGCCAAGCGGTTCGAATTCGGCCCCAACCTCGACATCGTCGCCAAGGCCAAAGATGCCTACGAGGAAGCGGCCGAAGGAGACAAAAACGACCGCACCAACATTCTTCGCGCCGAACGAAATTTCCTCCGCGACGCGGTGTATTTTCTCTATGAGGCCGATCGTCTGCAAGAGGCGGCGCACTGGTACAAGTATCTAGGCACTAAATTCCCAAATCACGGCGTCATTGACGGGCGGCCCGACACCCTGCCTAGCAAGGTGACCCTCGAGCAATACGCGATTGCCCGGGCACAGGAAGATATCAAGGAAACCGACCGCAAACGTATCGAGGCGGTTATCGAGGGCCTGCTCACCCGGGCTTACCTGGGCCTGATCCTGGATCAAGACCAGGAATACCTGGGTCGCAGGAACCTCGCCATCAAGATCTACCAAACCTACATGTCGAAGGTGCCCAAATCACGCCTGGCAGCGATAGGCCTGCCGCCTTTCGCCGATATTGATCAGTCGATTCGTGATCGCCTCCTGGACCCGGTGCATGGCCTTCAGCCTGCGCCCCGCGCCATGCTGGCGACCAAGCTTGGCATCGCCCTCCCTCCCGCTCCCACCAACTCCGTGCCCACTGCTCCGACGACCAACGCGCCACCGGCCAAAGCGGCTCCCAACGTTGAGTAGCAGCCTGTCTTATATCTACTGGAACGTGCGGCCGGAGGCGTTCCACCTCGGACCCTTGACCGTCCGGTGGTATGGCATCCTTTTCGCCCTTGCCTTCGTTTTTGGCTACTTCATCGTGAGCTGGGAATTCCGCCGCGAGAAGAAAGACCCGAAGGAACTGGATTCTCTGCTCATCTATATGATGGTTGGGACTGTGGTTGGGGCGCGGTTGGGCCATGTTATCTTTTACCAACCCGGCTATTTCCTGCATCATCCGGTGGAGATTCTCGAAATCTGGAAAGGCGGCCTGGCCAGCCATGGCGGCGCCGCCGGCATCTTGATAGCGCTCTATTTCTATTCGCGCCGCCGCCCGGACCAGCCCTACCTCTGGGTCTTGGACAAGGTCGCCTTGCCGACGGCCTTGGGCGGTTGCCTGATCCGGATGGGCAACCTCTTCAACTCCGAGATCCTCGGGCACCCCGCCAAGGTGCCTTGGGCCTTTATCTTCGCCAGGGTGGATATGGTGCCGCGGCACCCCGCCCAACTCTATGAATCGATTGGGTATCTGCTCATCTTCTTCTTCCTGCTGCTGGTTTATCGGCGCCAGGGCGCCAAGATGCCTCGCGGCCTGATGCTCGGCCTGTTTTGTGTGACTGTGTTTACGCTGCGTTTCCTGGTCGAGTTCGTGAAACAGCGCCAGGCCGATTACGGACACAACTTCCCGCTCACCGTCGGGCAATGGCTGAGCATCCCGTTTATCCTGTTTGGAGCGGTCCTAGTGGTTAGGGGGCTATTCGTTGACCATCCTCTTCGGTCGCGAGAATAGCTGGCAAGGGTTATTTTCGATTTTGTGCTATTGTGAAAATAATAGAGTCTGCTATTTTCACAGCCGCAAATAGCGCATGGCCATGGCAACAGACATTCCGGGCAAAAAGGTGCCGAAGCGCGGTTATTCCGAGGTTGGTAATTATGTCGTCGCTCTGGAACATGGAATTGCGCGGCTGAAGGAGCTTCCGCTTTGCGTTCGTGTTGTTCGTGAGTTGCACGAAAAGCTGACTAGCGGCGTGCGCGGACATCAAGCCACGCCAGGGAAGCTGCGAAATGTTCAAAATTGGATTGGCAGGCCTGGCAGTACGCTAGCCACGGCTTCATTCGTTCCACCACCGCCCGATGAAGTTGAACCATGCCTTGCGGCGTGGGAACGTTTTCTGCACGACTCGGAATTGCCGCCTCTGATTGCAATCGCTTTGGCGCATTATCAATTTGAAGCCATCCACCCGTTTCTGGATGGCAACGGCCGCGTCGGACGCTTGCTAATTACGTTGTTTCTGATTGAACAGCGGATTCTGCCGACGCCGCTGCTCTATCTGTCCGCATTCTTTGAAGCCACGCGGCGGGATTATTACGAGGGACTGTGCGGAATCAGCGAGCGCGGCGAATGGAACGAGTGGCTGGAGTATTTTCTGCAAGGCGTGGCCCGAATGTCGGAAGATGCCTCGAGCCGCGCATCCCGCATCAATACGAAACTCGCCGATTGGCAAAAGAAAGCCGCTGGTCATTCAACGAACACGCCCCTGCGGGTCCTTGAGCTCTTGGCGGCGAATCCGTTTATCACCGTCAAGCGCACGGCTGAAAAACTGGACGTTGCCTTCACGACGGCTCAACGTGCTATTGAAAAACTGGAGCATCTTGAAATCCTAACACAAAGAGGCCATGCGGAGCGCGACCGCGTTTATTGTGCGCAGGCACTGCTCGACATCTTGGAGGAGCCGGCACAATTGGTTCCCTTGCCATGAGTGAGGCCAAATGCTCGTGGTTTCGCCTGTAACAAGGCGGCGCCCTTCCGTATTCTCTGCATGCATGCCGGCCACCGAATCGGAGAACAGCCCGGGGCAACCCCCGCCCCAACCACTCTTTTTGACCACACATTGGTCCGTGGTCCTCGCCGCCAGGAACAGGGCCTCGCCCGGCGGCGCCGATGCTCTGGAGACCCTCTGCCAAACCTACTGGTACCCGGTCTATGCCCTCATCCGCGGGTCAGGACGCTCCCCGGAGGACGCCGAAGACCTGACCCAAGGCTTCTTCGCCCGGCTTTTGGCCAAGGATTTCTTGAAAGTCGTGGAGCCGGAGAAAGGCCGCTTTCGCACGTTCCTGAGAATGGCGGTCAGGCGGTTTCTAATCCACGAATGGCAGCGGGCGCGCGCCGAGAAGCGTGGCGGCGGGCGGGCGCCGCTGAGCCTCGACTCCGTCCTGGCCGAACACCGCTTTCAGGCTGAGGCCGCCGGCTCGCTCGGCCCCGACGAACTCTACGACCGGCGTTGGGCGCTCACGCTGCTGGCCGAGGCCAGTGCCCGGCTCGAACGGGAATACGCCCAGGCCGGAAAGCTCAACGAGTTGAATCTGCTCAAACCGCACCTGACCGCCGACCGGGGGCAGATTCCATACACGGAGATTGCCTTGGCGCTGCAAGCCACCCCAGGAGCGGCACAAGTGGCGGTGCATCGCCTGCGCAAACGATTCCGCGATTTGTTCCGTGAGACCGTTGCCGAAACCGTCGCCACACCCGAGGAAATGGAGGAGGAACTGCGCTATGTGCTCAGCGTGTTGGCCCGGGAATGAAACCTGGTCGTGTGCCCGTCCTCCGACCCGGCACCTCCATTCGGGATGAATGACAAGATCGGCACACCGCGTCATCGTGTGTAACAACTCGACGCCAATTCGTATTTAGAGGATGATGAACGGGCCTAAGAACGCCAAATGTCCCCAGTGCGGCGGAGAAATGCCTCCCACCGCAACCCTCCAGGTCTGCCCCCGTTGCGCGGCTGCCTTCCTCCAGGCCACTCAGACCGAAATGTCCGGCGCAAACGAACCCAAGCGCGCCTTCGCTCCTCCCTCAGTTGCCGGATTGGCCTCAGCCTTTCCTGAGTTGGAAATCCTGGAACTGCTCGGCTCCGGCGGCATGGGCGCCGTCTATAAGGCCAGGCAGAAGGACCTCGACCGAATTGTAGCCTTGAAAGTCCTGCCGCCGGGCATCGGCCAGGATGCCGCCTTCGCGGACCGGTTCGCGCGCGAGGCCAAGGCCCTGGCCAAGCTCAGCCATCCGGGCATTGTCACGCTCTATGAGTTCGGCCAGGCCCCCGGCACCT
>JBJKSV010000580.1:0-18347 GCA_046703605.1 Limisphaerales bacterium | reverse complement strand
GTGCGAGTGTCTGACCATTGGATGCGGTAGGAGCCGGCCGGAAATCCCTTGACCTCCACTTCGACGTTGGAGTTGAGCGCTGGGTGCTTGCCTTTGCTCACGATGTTTGCCCAGGAGGCATCCCGGGCGAAAAGCCACAGCCAGGCGCGCTCCTGGGCCTGCAACCCAATCGGCCGTACCCGCGCATCGTTACAAGTCACCCTGGCCGAACGGATGTGGCCGGAGGTCCATGGAACCTCTGCGATGAAGTGGCTCAGTGGACGATAAAGCCGGTAGGCGTTGCGCTGGTCCAGCCGCTCCCACCACCAGAAGAGCACGGTGCCCGATGCCCCGGACAACGCCGAAGCCCAGAGCGCGTTGTGAATATCGATTAACTGGCGGCTGCGGCGCATCTCGTCTGTCAGGCCCCACTTCTCGTCGGCGATGCCAAACTCGGCGAGTTGGACTGGTTTGTTGGGGGCTTGTTCTCTGAGCCAGCGGGTCCGTTCCAACACCGCATCGACTTCATCCTTGAGCCGTGCCTTGTCCGATGGCCGCAGATAGAAGTGCGCGTCGGCGATATCGAGTTGTGGGTGGCGGCAGTCTTTGGCCGAAGGCCCCCAAGTGCTGGTGGTGCGCAAATGATGGTAGGGGTCGGCCTGCGCAAGATAATCGCCCAACTCGGTATAAAAGCGGTCTGTTGGCAGGCCAGGATTCATTTCGTTCCAGTATTCCCAGGCGCCGACACTGGTGGCATACCCCCAGCGGGCGATGGCATAGCGGAAGGTCTTTTTGGCGTCGCGGATTGAGCGGGTGTAGGCCGGGCTGGCGGGGTCTTTGAGGGCGTCCATGTAAAGGTCGCGCGTCAGGAGGCAAAGCTGGAGGGAAATGCCATCCTTCTGGGCGGCAGAGACGACTTGATCCAGCAGGTAACAGTCGGGCGGGTTGTAAAAGCCGCGCTCGGGCCGGTTCACATCCGTTTCCCACAGTAGTTCTGGACCGCCGCCGGCCTTCTTCAAAGACAAGCCATCCAGCCGCGGGCCGCCTATGCCGGCAACATGAAAGCTCATGTTCTTGAGCCAAAAATCATTCGGGCCGGTGCTGAACTCGCGACGGAATGGGGTCCAGTCTCTGCCGGCTGAAGCCAGGGCAGAGCCCAAATCGGCGCCATCGACTTCCAGCCGGACGGTTGTTTCCGGGTCCGTGCGGATTCGGCCTGACACCACGTAGCGGGTCTTCGGGCGCAGGGCAACCGGCTCAGATGGGTCCGCCTTCGAAGCACGCTTGCCGGAGAGCTCGATGACCTTGCGCAGTTTGCCACCTTCCGGAGCCGTGACGACCGGCAGATGGGAATCCCACGACCGGCCCCAGGCGCTCTTGCGCGCCTCAACTGCCATGGCCCAGTCTCCGCAGCACGTCCAGACCCTCAAGTAGGTCGCGCCATTCTCAGCCAACCGGCGGAAGATTTCCTCCGCCTTTGACAACGTGACATACTGCTGGCTGCCGATAAACGCCAGGTTCTGGCCGATGGGGAAGAAGGCTTTCCCATCCGAGTATTCCAGGAAACGAGGATCGGTTCGGCTGACATGAATGAATCCGGGTCTGTTTGATGCGATGCAGATGAAATGAACCGGTTTGGAGCGAAAAGTCCCCTGGCGGTTCTTCACGATGGCCGTGACCTCGTATCGGCCCGTCTCCGCGGCCGCAAACCGCGCCTGCCAATGCGGCATCCCGATCGGATATATCCAGTCCCGTCTGCGGTCTCTTGGGCCGATTTGGCGCCGCTCATAATCCTGGCCCCAAAATGCGGGGAGGCTAAGAACCCGTCCGGAGGGGGTCTCGATTCTGAGGTCTGCTTCAATGTCGTCGGGGTCGAATGGATTGGAGTAGGTGCCTGGAACGTCGAGGGCAAAATCGACGCGCTCGTATCTGCCGACCTGCCTGGCGGCGCACCGAAGGCCAACAGTCACCCTCGTGGCCTGCGGTTGCGCCAATGCGCTCAGGCCGCAGAGGGTCAAAAGGAGCGCTACTCCGGTCCGCAGACCGAGGCGCAGAGTCATTATCAACTCGGACCATCTCATATCCTCATCCCATCAGTTGGGGCCAAATGAGAAATCATCAAAGAGGGTGACACTGTCGGACTTTGTCCACACTCCAAGTTTGCCCGGCCTGGTAAGGCTGTCGTCCGAGGCATCAATGACCTGCTTGCCGTCGAACGTCACGATAAACCTGCTGCCCTTGAAATCGACACGGAGCGCATGCCAAACGCCTCGGGAAACCTTGACCTCGGCATGGCTGAAGGACGCGCGCCGCCCACGGATGACATGATAGATGATGACGTTGTTTTCAAGCGCGTTGGCGCGCGCGACATAATAGTTATTGGCGTCCAGGCAGCGCCAAACCACCCCTCCAGCCTCGTCTTCACTGCCTGAAACCGGCTTGAACTTTACCTGAACGAATCCGTCTTTGAGATGGGTATCGTTTTTGAAGCAGAGAGGGAATCTAGCGGCTCCGGACTGCCTCAGCACGTTCGGCCTGCTGGGGGCCGTCTCATCGGCAACAACCTGCCAATTTGGTTTGCCTGGGCCGGTTTTGGTTGCCGTCCAGTCCGGCGGAGGGCTTCCTGTGGAGAAACCGTCAAAATTGACTGTTTGGCTGACAAGCCCGCTGCTGCTCGTCGCTGAGGGGGCGTCCGCCAGGCAGCAGATGCTGACAATACTCAAGGACAAGGTAACAACCAGTGGAAATGGTTTCGGTTTCATGGCCGTCGATGCACCGCAGAATGGAACCAAGTTGATGGCCAGGCAAGACCCTAATTCAAGGAGGCGCACCCCCAGCGTCTAGCCATCAACCGCTTTGTCCCCGTTTCGTCCTCGGTCTCTTAGGACAGAATCGTTAACCAAGTCCTCTATGGCAAAATGACAGGGACGAGAGGCGCCCGGAAAGCCCTTTTCTCCGGCGCAATGGGGGAGCGTTCTTCAAGTTGCGAGTTCTTCATTGACCCTCGCCCTCCAGGGATTAGCATGTCCGTTCAATTTGGCAGAGTTATTCTTAAATTGAACTGAAAATCGAATATGGCAATTAAAGTTGCAATTAATGGGTTCGGCCGTATTGGTCGCTTGGTGTTCCGGGCGATGGTCGAACAAGGTCTGGTTGGCGAAGAAGTCGAAGTGGTAGCCGTTGGTGATATTGTTCCCGCGGACAACCTGGCGTACCTGCTCAAGTATGATTCTACTCAGGGCCGGTTCAACGGCACCGTCGGTTCCGAGAAATCTTCGGCCGACAAGCCCGAGGATGATGTGCTGGTGGTAAATGGCAAAAAAATGCTGGTGGTGAGCGCGAAGGACCCCTCGCAATTGCCCTGGAAACAACTGGGAGTTCAGGTCGTCATTGAGTCCACAGGGCTGTTCACCCAGGTCGAGAAGGCTCAGGGCCATCTCACTGCGGGCGCGAAGAAGGTGATCATCTCCGCCCCGGCCAAAGGCGATTGCCCGACGCTGGTAATGGGTGTGAACGAAGGCAAATATAACCCGGCCCAACATCACATCGTGTCGAACGCCTCCTGCACAACCAACTGCCTGGCTCCGCTGGTTCATGTCTTGCTCAAGGAAGGTTTCGGAATCGAGGAGGGCCTCATGACCACGATTCATTCCTACACGGCCACGCAAAAGACCGTTGATGGCCCCAGCAAGAAGGACTGGAAGGGCGGACGTACGGCGGCGGCAAACGTTATTCCATCGACCACTGGGGCCGCTAAAGCCGTCGGGTTGGTGCTTCCCGAGGTCAAGGGCAAGCTCACCGGCATGGCCTTCCGCGTGCCGACACCGACGGTATCGGTGGTCGATCTCACGGTGCGAACGGTCAAGGAGACCAGTTATGCCGAAATCAGCGCCGCGATGAAGAAGGCCAGCGAGACCTATCTCAAAGGCATCCTCGAGTACACCGAGGACGAAGTAGTCAGCGCGGATTTCGTCCACTCAAAATCCTCCTCGATTTTCGACAAAGGCGCCGGTATCGAGCTGAACAAACGCTTCTTCAAGCTGGTAAGCTGGTACGACAACGAGTGGGGGTATAGCTGCCGCGTGGCGGACCTGCTCAAATTCATGATCGGCCGCGGCATTTAGCCCGGATACTTCATGCCACGAATAAAACGGCGGCGGTCTGGAGGCAGGGCGCGCAGTCCTCTGTGCGCCGCAATACTACGGAATGCCGCCGGGTGCGCGGGACGGCGGCGCGCAGAGCACTGCGCGCTCTGCCCGTGTGTGAAATACTCGCGCTAGAGAGAAGAGGAAAAAACATGGAATTTGTCTTCAAAAGAACCTACCGCGGGCCCCTCAAGGCGATCCTGCTGGACTGGGCTGGCACAACGCTGGATTACGGCTGCATGGCCCCTGCGGTCGTCTTCATCGAGGTCTTTAAGCGGCAAGGAGTCGATATCACCGTTCAGGAGGCACGCGAACCAATGGGGGCGCACAAGAAAGTGCATATCCGCGAGATCTCCAGGAACGAAAACGTAGCCCGGAAATGGCGCCAGGCCCATGGCCGCAATCCTTCCGAGGAGGATGTTGAAACCATGTTTAAGGAATTCGTTCCACTTCAACTCCAATGCCTGGCGCAGTATGCCGGCCTCATTCCCGGGACTCTTGAGGCGGTCGCAGATTTCCGTCGGCGCGGCCTCAAGATCGGTTCGACCACCGGCTATACGGGCGAAATGATGACCCTGCTCCAGGCCGAAGCGGCCAAGCGTGGGTACGCGCCCGACTCAACCGTCTGCGCGACGCAAGTGCCGGCGGGTCGGCCGCACCCCTTCATGTGCCTGCAAAATGCCATCAACCTCCAACTCTATCCGACGGAGGCATTCGTCAAAGTGGGTGACACCTTGCCTGATATTGAAGAGGGCCTGAACGCCGGGATGTGGACGGCGGGCCTGGCCAAGACAGGCAATGAAATGGGACTGACCGAGGCCGAAATCGCCGCGCTCGCGCCCGATGCCCGCGAAGAGAAGCTCGAACGGGCTCGCAAGCGCATGCGCCAGACTGGAGCACACTTCGTGGTGGACAGCATTGGCGATGTGCCGCCCCTCCTGGACGAAATCAACGCCCGGCTAGCCGCGGGCGAACGGCCCTAAAGCGGATATTTCACATGCGGGCAAGGCGCGCAGAGGACTGCGCGCCCTGCCTAAAGACTGTTGCCGCTTTGCTCGTGGCATGAACTGTTCGAGCTACCGCGGCGCCGCGGGCCGCCACCGTACCAAATAGGAGTGCGGACGCCCTCGTTCGCCTCTCCAAATCGTCACCGCTCGCAAACGAGCGTCTCGACCCGCATGCCATTTCCGATCCCTCTCCCATTGCATTCGCGCCCGCTTTCTGATAGCAGGCGCCTCCTCTTTAGCTTTTAGATCTTGACTTAAAAGTCTTCCCGCATTCGCCCGCGATCTGGCCATCTGAGCTTCTAGATCTCAGACGCCGAGTGTCTTGCGAAGCTCCAGAACTGAGGTCCAAGCCGAGAGGCCTTCGACCCGGATTGATTTCTATCGCGGCAAGCGGCCATTCGTTTTGGCAAAAAAAATATCAAATAGCTGTTGACAGGTAGTGCTTATGGAGCGTATAAGTCCCTGCAATATTTCAAAAAGCTCGTACGACGGTTTAATATGCAGTGAACCCATGTGTGTTTTTTCGTCAATAAGTCTGTTGGGCAGGAATCGAAGGTGGGTTAAGCCATGATCCCCTTCGAGGCACCATCCCGAGGCGCCGCCCGGACCAGTGCGTTACGCGGGCTCAGGATTTTGGGTGTGTTGATTCTGATGGCCCAACTCGCGGCGGAGCGGCTGAGCGCCCAGGTTCCGCAGATCCTCAACTACCAGGGCCGTGTCGTCGTGGATGGCACCAACTTCACTGGTTTAGGGGAGTTCAAGTTCGCGCTGGTGGACAGCGCCGGGAGCACGACTTTCTGGAGCAACGATGGCACGAGCCTGGGGGGCAGCGAGCCGGCCAAGGCGGTCCCTGTGGCCGTAGCCAAGGGACTCTATTCCGCAGGGCTAGGGGATACGCTGCTGACCAACATGAGAAGCCTGCCCGCTGACGTCTTTGAAACAAGTGACGTCCGGCTGCGAGTCTGGTTCAACGACGGAGTTCACGGGTTCCAACGGTTGACGCCTGACCAGCGCGTGGCGTCCGTTGGGTATGCGCTTCAGGCGCAAAGCGTGCCGGATGGTTCGATCACCGCACAGAAGCTCGCTCCGGGGCTGATGACGGCCGGAGGACTGGACTCGCAAGTAACCACCCTCTCAAATCGGCTCAGCGCACTGGAAGCTCGCGTGAGTCAACTGGAATCCTCTGTGCCCAATCTTAACTCACAAGTGAACGGCTTCTCGACTCGGCTGAGCACGGTGGAAACCCAGGTGAATCAACTGGAAACGTCGGTGCCTGACCTTAACTCACAAGTGAGCGATTTTTCCAGCCGGCTGGACCAGGATGAGGCTACGTTGAACCAGGTTGCAGGTGGCGTAGCGGCGGCGGGTTTGACGGCAGCATCCACGGACCCGCAAGATCCGCGGCTCATCGCCAGCGGGTTCACGCTTTTCACAAGCCTTGCGGCCCCTGCGTGGGAGACCAGCACGGCAAGTGGAGCGCCCTCGCCTTCACTCCGTTCTGCATGGGTATGGACAGGCAACGCACTTTTGGTGTGGGGCGGAGCGCTTGTTTCCGGAGGCGATGCGGCTTCCGGGGCGGCTTATCGCCCGGACCTCGACCAATGGCAGCCGATTTCGACGCTGAATGCGCCGACGGGCCGTGAGCGGCACAGCGTTGTTTGGAGCGGGAGCGAGATGATGGTTTGGGGCGGCATCGCGTCGGGCGCGTATCTTAATACGGGCTCGCGTTACAATCCGGGCAGCCAGGCCTGGAGTGCGATAAGCACAAATGGCGCGCCGTCGCCTCGAGCCGGGCAGGTGGCTGTGTGGACGGGCCAGCGGATGTTCATCTGGGGGGGGCAGGACGAGAACGGGCTGCTGGGCGATGGCGCCCTGTACGACCCGGCAACCGACCAGTGGACACCGCTGAATCTGCCCAACGCGCCCAGTCCGCGAACGGGGGCGGTGGCGGTTTGGGCCGGCGGACGTCTCATCCTCTGGGGTGGGCAAGACGAGCATGGCCCCTTAAATACCGGCGCCGAACTGTTGTTCGATGGCAGCGGCCAGCCGACGACTTGGGTCTCAACAAGCCTGGTTAACGCCCCGAGCCCGCGCACCGGCCAGGCTGAGGTTTGGACGGGCCAGAAGCTACTGATATGGGGCGGCATCGGCAGTGGCGGTCTTCTAGGCGGCGGCGCCGCGTACTATCCGCTGGCCAACCTGTGGTCGGCCATCTCCTCCACGGGAGCGCCCTCGGCTCGGAGAGACCAGGCGGGCATCTGGTCGGGGAGCGAGATGCTCATTTTCGGGGGAGAGACCGCCGGGGGAACCGCCAACGACGGCGCCGCCTACGACCCGGTTGCCAACACATGGCGGCCCCTGAGCGGCGCCGGAAACCCGCAGGCCCGCAGCGCGGCAGCCGCCGTCTGGTCGGGTACAGAGCTGATCGTCTTTGGTGGGGTTTCCAACGGCACAACGCTCTCCTCGCTTCAACGTCTTAATCCACAACCGACTTGGTACCTCTATCGCAAGCAATGACTGCCGCTCCTCACAACCTCCGTTCTGGATCAACCCACCCGTCAATGAACGGTCTGAGGCCCGATCTGTGGGCCGTGCAGACCGTAGCGCCGGTCTCCAAACGCGCTGTATCCCCGACTTCCGAGCCGGCCGTCCCATCCGGGACTTGCTGGCCCTCGCCGATCTCACCCAACGTTGAAACGTTGGGCTATTGTCTAAGGTCCCTCCGGGACAGAGACGACGCCGCGTTGGGCCAGGAAGTGCTTGGCGCATTGGGCTTGGAAACCTGTAATGCGGCGGCTTTGGAAACGGGAGCCACCGTGACGTTGGCACGAGCGCTTTGCGGCTGGCGTCTGGCCCTGCTGCTGCTTTTGTGCCTTCCTTGCGCGGCTCGGGCGCAATGGCAGACCCAATCTATCCTTATCAAACCCGGTTGGTCAGCCATCTACCTCCACGTGGACGCCTCCTACCAGACTCTGGACCAGCTTGTTGGTTCGGACCCGGACAATCCGATTTCTCAGCTCTGGCTTTGGCAGCCCCCGGCCGGCACCGAGCAATTTATCAGCAGTCCGCAAGCACCCATTGGTGGGACCCAATGGGCAGTGTGGGGCCGGTTAGGCAGCGGGGTCAGCGGCACGCTCGGCGCCTTGGTGCCTGAGGCGGCTTACCTGGTCTATTCGGGCGCCACGACCAACTACACTTGGAGCGTCGAGGGCAAGCCGGTTGCGCCGGAATACTCCTGGACGACCAGCGGGGAGAATTTTGTTGGCTTTCCGACGCCCCCATCGGGTCCGCCGACCTTCGAGGCCTTCCTTTCCTTGGCCCCGGACCTGGCTGGAGCGGCGCAGATTTATCAGTACCAGGGCGGGGCCTTGGGCGCCAGCAACCCCAGCCAGTTGTTCGCCTACCATACCACACCGGTCAGCCGGGGCGCGGCCTTCTGGATAAACTCCGGCACTTACTTCAACAAGTATTTCGGCCCTTTTCAGGTGGCCTTCACGGACCGCACCGGCGCCAAATTTGGGGACACCGCCGGCCAATACAGCTTCCGCCTGGTCAATGTGACCGGCACCAATGTGACCGTCACCCTGGACCTGCTCCCTTCGGAAACCCCGCCGACCGGCCAAGTGCCGATTGTGGATGTGCCGCCCCTCCTGGTCCGTGGTACGCAGAGCTTGTCGAACCTGACCTACGCGTACAGCGTGCTTTCCACTAACAGCCCGCAGACCTGGACTCTGACGCCCCAGGGCCAGGATGGCTCCGACATCGAGGTAATCCTCGGCCTGAATCGCTACATCATGACCAACAGCAGACCGGGCGCCCTCTACGCCGGCATCCTGCAGTTCACCGACGGCTTCGGCCTCTCCGAAGTGGATGTGCCGGTGACGGCGCTGGCGGCTTCGACGGCAGGCTTGTGGGTGGGTGATGCCAGCGTTACGCAGGTGGGGAGCTATCTCAAGACCTATCAGACGAACTTTGACGGCAGCATGGTTGTCTCCAGCAATGGGAATTACGTGGTCTCCAGCGTCAACACCAACCTTGGGCCCGTAACACAACCCTTTCCCTTGCGCCTGATCCTGCACAACGACGGCACCACCACCTATCTCCTCCAGCGCGTCTATTACGGACTGGACGCCGGTTCGAACGTGGTCGTCGCCACCAGCCAAAGCGCCATGGACCCCGTCCACCTGGACACCGCCCGGCGCATTAGCGCGATTGATCTGCCCTGGTCCAGCAATAATGTGCCGTGGGCCTGCACCGGCACACTGGGGCCGGGCGGCACCCTCAGCACCACCGTGGGGCTGGCTTATGATGACCAGGCCTCCAACCCGTTCCTCCATACCTATCACCCCGACCACGACAACCTGGACGCCTCCTATCAGAACGAGTTGCCGCGCGGCGCCGAGTCTTACGACATCACACGACAAATCACTTTAGACATTATGCCGCCCGGGAACGATTTTAATAGCCTGACTCACGCCGGCCAAAGCCTCTCCGGCACCTACCTGGAGGCCATAACGTTGACTGGAGCCGGCAGCGCCAGCCGGACGTTCCATGTGAGCGGCATCTTTGCCATTAACCGTATCAGCACCATTGCCACTTTAACCCAACCATGAAAAAGCATCGCTCTGAACCTATGATTGCAACTTGCCCCACCGCCTTGTCCGACCCGTCCGACCGGTCAGACGCGCCCGACTGCCTCACCTCGAGGGCCTTCCGGCTGGGGAGCCTGCTAGGCCTCTGCCTGGCTCTGGCGCCGATGGTCTTGCGTGCCCAGATTCCGACGCCCAACCCGCCGGAACGCCTCACCTACCAGGGCTACCTGGTGGATGCCAACGGCAGTGCCCTGGGCGACCCCAACCCGAAGAACTATGACGTGATTTTCCGGATCTGGAACGACCAGAACTCGACGGATACATCCCATCGCTTGTGGTCCGAACAACAGACCATCACCGTGGACAAAGGTTACTTCAGCGTCCTACTGGGCGAAGGCAGCCAGTTTTCGTCGGAACCCTATCCGCCGCTTTCGACGCTCTTTGACGGCGCGGATGCTTCTGAACGCTACATCGAGGTCACCGTTAAGGGCATCGGCTCCGGCGGCTCGGATGTGACAATCCTGCCGCGGCTTCGGCTTCTCACTTCCCCCTACGCGTTCCTGGCCCAGAAAGCGCTGAACGCAACGAAGCTCGTCAACAACACTAATGGAGCTATCGTGAGCGTTGACGGCTCCGCGCTCACAGTCAACGGGAGCGTTGCAGCCAACACGTTCACCGGCAACGGCGCCGGACTGACAAGCCTCAATGGGGCGAATCTGAGCGATGGCTCGATTACTCCCGCCAAGCTTGCCTCGAACATCGGCATTTGGACGGCACTTGGTGGTGGGCAAATATTCCACGCTGGGGACGTAAAGATTTCCAGTGGTAACCTCGTCATGGATAACACGGCCATCATCTCTGCTTACAATTCATCGGGGCAACCTGAACAGTTCCTGTATCCGCGTTGGTCCGACAATGCGACCTATCTGGATTTCGGGGACGGCGGCTTCCATATCCGGAACAACCATTATGCCGAGGTCATGTACATGAACAGTTCCGGCGGAGTCGGCATCGGCACTACCGCCCCGGCCGCCAGGTTTCAGGTGGTTGGGGGCGCTATTATGCCCGCGGTGGGGAACTCAGCCTCTGCTGGCATCGAGTTTCCCAATAATCCAGGAGGAGGATCTGGAGACGAAGCCTACATCCGCTACTACCCTCGTTCCGGCGAATCGTGTACGCTGGAACTCGGAATTCAGAACGACGGGGATGACAATATTGCCTTGATGCCTTCCGGCCACGTCGGCATCAACACGCTCAACCCAACCCATGGGACGCTGGAAGTCCATGCCACCACCACAATCTCTCTGAACAACTACGACTACCTTGCTGGCCCGTCATATCTCGCCTTCCCCGGGGTTTATACCTATAATTCCAGTGTCATCAACGGGAATTCCGGAAACTTCCTTTGCGCGTTTTACTCCGACAACGGCCGGGTCGTGGCGCCGGAGGTCGATGCCTTTTCCGATGCGCGCCTCAAGCATATTGAGGGCGTCTCGAACGGCCAAAAAGACCTTCGGACACTGATGGGCATCCAAATCACCGATTACCAGATGGTGGACAACGTGGCCGACGGCACACGCCAGTACAAGAAAGTCATTGCCCAGCAGGTGGAGAAGGTCTATCCGCAGGCGGTGTCGCGCACCTCGGGCACCGTGCCGGACATCTACCAGCGAACGGAAGCGAAGGCGGGGTGGATTCATCTTAGCAAGCGGCTCTCGCCCGCGCTCAAGGCAGGCGACGAGGTGAAGATTCTTACCCAGAAGACCAGCGCCTTGCACAAGGTGCTGGAAGTGAACGCGGAGGGATTCCGCGTTAAGGAACCGCTCAATGGCGTGGTGTTTGTCTATGGGCGGGAGGTCAACGATCTGCGGACGGTCGATTACGACGCCATTGCGATGCTAAACGTCTCGGCAACGCAGGAACTCTGCCGCCAGCTCCAGGCCAAAGATGCGGAGATTCGCCAATTGAGAGAGGAGGTGGAGGCGTTAGCCGCGCATGAGCGTGTTCAGGCCGCCCGCTTTGATGAATTGGAGGCGCGCATAGACCGGATGCGCCCGCCGGTTGAGAGAGTCAGCCTGCACTAGGAGGAGGCGTATGCGCACAGGCGTTAATCTCACACCGGCAAGAGGCCTCCTATGAACCGGTTCATCCGCCTCTCTGCGATGGCGGCTGCGTTTGCGGCCAGTGCGGTGGCAGCCCTGGGCGGTACGTTGGCTCTGCCGCTGGAGATCCATCAGGATTACACCACCTACAACTTCCAGTCGGCGGCCGGCGTCCCCATCTCGGCCACTAACAACGTTCCACCGGGTTCCAACGGCCTCATGCCGACCAACAATGAGTCCTCCGGCTCAGTTGCTCTGCCCACGGCCAATCAGTTTCAAGAACTTATCTCGTTCGGAGGAACTCCCGGGCTGGCTTACGCCCAGCAGACCAACCTGAGCAGCTTTGCCGACCTCCAGGCGGGAAGCGCGGCCTTCTCCGGAAATGTGGCGGCGCAAATGGGGTTGCCTATTGGTCGTTCCGCGGGTGCGAATAGCTCCGTGGTCATTGTTTTGCGGCGGGCGCAGGTAGGGGCGCCTTACCTGAGCCGGACGATCTCGTACTTGTTCGGCAGCACCATTGCACCGCCAGTGACGGATGAATTGGGCCATTTGCTCCCCACGAACGTGCTGAACACGACGTATTGGTTGCCGGAGCCCTATTTCACCACCAACAATACCGACATCTCCCAGGGCTACTATTGGAGCCCGAATGCCAAGACGGTTTTCGCCATCCAGTCCGGCCCGATCACCATCACTTGGGTCAAAACAGCGCCTTACACTGCGGCCTCCTTGCCACCCTATAGCAACGCTAATGGCACCCAAAGCTTTGTGACCAATGGCGCGAGCATTTACGAACTTTACACCGACCGTTACCTGGTCTCCTCAAGCCCGGTCAAGCAGCCGCAAAAGATGTATTGGACAGAACCACCGTTTGACAAGTCCGGGCATCTGGTCAATGTCCCGGCCGCGACGGTCAGTGCGGTGAACGTGGTCTATAACCATACCTTTCCGCAATACGTTACCAATCTTTACGCGGATCCTTACGTCACACCTCAGGTTAGCCCGGCCAACTCGCTGCAGGAACCACGCACACTTTGGTTTCAGAACGGCTCGATTCATGCTTACAACATCGAGGGACGCGTCTTCGTGGAGCTCCTGGGCGAACTGGAGCCCGACAATACGCGCCGCTTTCTGGGATTTGAGATTGTCGATGTGTACCAAGAACCGCTTCCCACCGATGTGACGGTAAATTTGGGCGATCGGGTGCCGGCCTACCAGGATGGACGAGACGACTCGGCATTGTACCCTTCTCCGGTCAACGGCACCGCTTCGAAGTTCTACTATCAGCAGAACTCCGCCGATGGGCAGCACGTCACTTTGTACGCCACTTATCAGACAGCCAACTTGAACGATTTTCAGGTTCATTGGCTCATCACGGGTGAGGCCGGCCTGCAATGGCCCTATGTCTTTGACCGTTACCATGAAGTGTGGCCTGCCGATCCCGCCAAATACGTCGATTACCTTCGCCCCTTGGTGGCCACGGAGGCCGAGGCTGCGCAAACAGCCGTCCAGTTGCCAAGCACCGAGGCGCCACAAATCCCTTACCAGGATCCGTTTCCCTCGCCACTGGGGGCCAAGCTCAGCGCCAATGGCCTGTTCTATACCTTCCTGGATTTAGCGCATCCGGCACACCGGACGTTGCTGCAATTCACGGTCAACGATCAGGTTTCCTTCGAGCGCGTGTTCTCTTGGTTGGACTTGGGTATCAAGTCCAACGCTCTGTTCACGGATTCTGTCGCGACCAACCTTACCGCCTGGGACTCCACAAACGACACGTTGGACTTCGCAAATCCCTACAATACACCGTACGTGGCGAGCGCGACGGTCAACGTGGGGGATCGGATTGAGGCACCGGCGGGCGAGTTGGGTGCCAGCGGTGATTACTGGGCCGGCTACATTCTGCAAACCAATGGCAACTCCTTTGACGCCGATGCCTATATCGACCCGTTCGCCAACGGTTTCCAACAAGCCAACCAGGGTGCTATCATCCCGGTCAACGCGATTCCCGGCCAGAACAGTCTGGATGTCTGGTGGTTCCGGAGTGACAACGCCGACGCGAGCCGCGGTTTTCAGCCCAGCTATTGGCCGTCGGTGATTGGCCACTACCAATTGCAGTGGCCGCCCAATGCGGACGAAATCATCCTCGCCAGCAACGACGGGAGCGGCCCGCTCGACAGTCTCCAGGCCAAGGGCAGCATTTACCGCCAGGACGACCCCACTCTTCCAGGCTACAATCCGAACGAAGAGCACGCATTAATGCTCGGCGGACAGGCATACGCTCTGCGCGACGACCTCAATAATACTAACCCGGGACCCTCCTATAGCTCCGCCCCTTATGTTCTGGTCGCCTACACCGCCTCAGATGGGCGCCCCGCCATCCACGCCTTTCATGTCCGGCGGGAGAAGCCGGAGGCGGGCATTCTCTTCGACTACATTGTCGATGCGGGCTCCGTCCTCCAGGCGCCAATGCCCTTGCCGTTGATGGCCCCGCCGGTCGTGGGCAGTGGCCAGTACGCCGTGGATTACGATAGCGAGCCGCCCGCCAACTCGGGAGACTTGCCGATCGGCTGGAACAGCTCCTTCGCCACTTCCCAATACGCTCATTATGCCGCGTTCACGTTTGAAGACCGAAAGCACGATTTCTGGGTTTATCGGGGGCCGCACGCCGGATTGCCCGTGCTGGCCGCAGGTGAATACGATCCAACGAATAACACCTTCGGCGCCTTGCCGCCGGCTACCGCCGTCGTGGATGAGCCCTTCAGCTACTACATTCATGTATCCAGGCGGACCGATTCGTTACTCGTCAATGCGACCCCGCTGCCGAACGGGCTGGCCGTGGAGACGACCAACGGGGTCGCCATTGCCGGCATCCCGCAGGAGGCGGTCTCCAACCTGGTGAGCGTGACGATTGAGGACACCGCCGATGACACCATGGTCACCAAGACCTTCAGCCTGGACGTGGTGACAAATCAGAGCACATCTGTCGTGGCCCTGGGGCCGCTGGTGATTACCTCGACCAACCAATACTCCGCCGCCACGGTGAGCTTCACTAACCGTCCCCCTTCGCTGGCGGGGCCGCCAACGCCCACCAACAGCTTCACCATGCGCTTCTACTACAAGACCTTGCCCGGATTCGACTGGCCCGGCGTGGCCAATCCGCCGCCGCCCGGCTCGATCGTGCCTTACCTTCGCCCGGTCAATGCCTCCGGCCAATTCACGGGCGATGCCGCCTCCAGCAATACGCCCAGCCTGGATATTGTTTATCGGCCCGTCTGGCCCTCCCTGGTGAATGGCCAGCCTTTGCCGGTGCTTAACGCGGGAGAAACCCTCACCGTTCCCAAAAATGGCCTGGCCGCCGTTCGCGGCCAGAGCAGCGTCCGCGTGCTCTACCAACAGTCGATCGGCCTGGACATCACCGACGCGCCGGCCAGTGTTGTCCTTTATGACCCGACCGTGGAAAAAACCTCGTATCTCGGCGCGCAGGGCCTCGCGGCGCTGCCGCCATCGGTCGTCAGCCGTCCTTACCTGGGCAAATACTATTTCCCGAATCTGCCGCCCAACCTGGCAAATCGGGTGTTCTTCGACCCGAACACGACCAACCTGGTGCTCCAGGGCCAGTTTGTGGATGACCCCGTCGGAGAGAAATACCTGCTCCTGAACGTGCTGCGAGGGTCGGACCTGGACGCGGTGGAGGGGCTTTGCTCGACCAACGATTCGGAATATGGCCTCTGGACTAATGTGGTCGAGGCCCTTTCCACTCCGGTCTATACCTTCCACGAGGATCCCAATGCCCCCGGCAGCTATGTGGACGACCCCGCCGAAACGGTCGCGTATGGTGTCGGGGAGGTCGTGGCGGTGACCAATTCCGACACGCAGGTCGATTCCTATGCCCTGGGCGCCACCGGCCCGGGAAACGGCTATGTGAGCTATATCGTCGGTAATGGCCACAGTCCCTCTCATGCGGGTGAGCCGGTCTCAGTTTATATCTTGCGCGTTGCGCCCGCCCTTTATCCAGGCGAACTCAAGGTCATTACCGATCCCAACCCCTTAAGCGAGGACATCAGTTTCCAGCATTCAGACGACCTGGCCGGACGCTCCACCGATTACCAATACGACTGGCGCATCACACCGCCGGTGGACGGGCAACCGCCGACCACGGACCCGACCAATTGGACGGTTCTGGCCAGTGGCACCGACCTAACCCACTTTACGTTGGACGGCAAGGCGGGCATACAGGCGCTTGGAGACAACTACGTGAGCCTCCGCTACCGCTCAATCAATCCGTTGGCCAACCCGGCATCGACTAACTGGTCGGCGTGGACCCAGCCGCAACTTGCCGAGGGCTGGATCAAGCGCGTGCTGACGGGCATCAACCCCTTCAACCAGCGCACTTCCGACTTGTTCAACAACCCGGTCAACACCACGGCCAGCATCATCAGCCAAGCCGGCCCGCGGTGGGAAGGCGACGTCGCCCTTAACCAGGACGAACTCAACAACTACGGCCTCATCCAAATCTATGAAACGGTGCTTCATCGCGGCGAGGCCCTGAGCATCAACGCCAATCCCCCCATCAATTATGGCCCGGCTAATGACGCCCTCCTGCTCGCCGCCGGCTACCTCAACGACCTCTACTTGTTCCTGGGCAACGATGCCTGGGCCAATTCCCTGAATCCGACGATTGGCTTTGGCACAGCGGACAAGACTTACGGCAGCATTGCCACCGCCATGTTTACCTTCCAAGGCGAAGTCCCTACTTTGCTGGACCAGGACCTGGCCCTGTTGCGCGGGCGCGATGATTTCCTCTCGCCCGGGGTGCGCCTGCCGCCGGTTTATAACCGGCTCTACTGGAACTACACGCAGGGGATTAACTCGGGCGAAGTCATTTACGCGCTCAATTACAACCTCAAGGACGAGAACAATGACGGGGTGGTCGATGCCGCCGACGCGGCCATCCTTTATCCACAAGGCCATGGCGATGCCTACGGCCAGTATCTCACCGCCCTGATGAATTACTATTCTCTGCTGCTCAATCCGAACTTCGATTGGGTGCCACGCATCGAAACGGTGAGCGTTCTGGGCGCGGCTGTTTCGGTTGATTACCAGGACGAGCGCAAGTTTGCCGCCGCCGCCGGGGCCTTGGCTCGGACGGGGCGACAGATCTTCGATTTGACCTGGCGCCAGGATTACCAGGCCAACCCCACCGCTGGCTGGGATTACATGGGCGCCAGCCGGGAGAACCCGCAGGAGCCGTACAACGATGCGGGCAAGACCAAGCATGTCACCCGGTATTGGGGCCTGGATCATTGGGCCAGCCGCGTGGGACAAGGGACTTATTTGAACTGGGTGGTCGGCAACGCCATCCTCCCGCCCGTCGATCCGGACCCGGCTCACGAAGGCATTCAGAAGGTGGACCGCACCACGGTGCCCGAATTGCCTGAATTGACGACGACCGAGGCCCAACTTCAGCAGGACATGGACAACGCCGAGGCGGGCTTCACGCCGCTGGGCCTGCCACGCAACAGCGTCCCCTTTGACATCAATCCGTTGCAGGTGACCGGGGCCAATCCCCAAACCCACTTCGAGCAAATCTACAGCCGTGCCGTGGGGGCCTTGAATAACGCCGTTGTCGCCTTCAATGACGCCCAAAACGTCACGCAGATTATGCGCTCGGAGCAGGATTCCCTCAGTGAATTCCAAGCGGGCTATACCAATCAGGAAACCGCTTACAACGATCAACTGATCGAACTGTACGGGTCGCCGTACCCCGATGACATCGGGCCGGGCAAGACCTATCCTCAGGGCTATGCCGGTCCGGACCTAATCCATTACATGTACGTCGAGAATCCCGACACGAATGACTTTAACGGCATCCTCCCCAACCCTACAACCAATAACACCTTTTACATCGACATCCAAAACCCCTCGATTACAGCGGGCAACGCACTGTTTTCCACCTTGCAGGATTTGGGAATCATTCCCAGCAGCGCCTCGAACTGGACCAACAACCCAAATTACTCTATTGCCTTCAATGTCGGCCCGAATGGCTTCACAAAACCTGACACCTGGACAAGCCAGCGCGAGTCGCCCGGCCAGATGCAGCAGGCCATTTCTGAGTTGATCGCCGCCAAAAACCGGCTCCGCAAAGCGGTGGCGTCGGAGACTTACGACAAAGAGGCGCTGGACACGGCAATGCTGGCAGCCGAGTCGCAACTGGCCTTTGAGACCAACCAGGTGAACTTGCAAAACCAAAGCTCGGAGTTGCAGAAGGCCATCAACAATATTCAAGAGGGCTACGCCGTTGAGAGCAAGACCGTCGGTTACATTGTCACCGCTTTGGACGACCTTAGGGCGATCCTGGCCGCCGATATACCGACCACGTTTATCTTCGGCACCTCGGATGGGGGCGACGAAGCGAAAGCGGCGTTGGTGCCTCTCTATGCGGAGAACGAGGCGGAAAAGGCCATTGCGCTCGGTGCGGACCTGGCCACCTTCATTGGCACCTCGGCCGCGACGACCGTGGAT
>JBJKSV010000579.1:0-3432 GCA_046703605.1 Limisphaerales bacterium | reverse complement strand
GCCTTCGCCGGCGTGGTTGTCCCGGCGCGCACCTCGGTGTCAGCGTGATGAACGCCACGGCGCAAGGCTTTTACGAGCACCTGGGCTTTAGGGAGTTGCTGCGTGCCGGCGAGGGCGCCGACGGCTGCATTTACATGGGCAAGAGTCTGCGCTCTTGAGATCGCAGCCGAATTGAGTTCTATTCGCGCCCGACCAACCAGGAACACCTTATGCCTCAGCCCATCGCACTGCTTGGTGGAAAGCCGGTCCGTTCCAAGGCTTTCACACCGTGGCCGCTCTTCGGCAAGCCTGAAGAAAAGCGGCTGTTGCGCACGCTCCGCGGCGGCAAGTGGGGCCGGCTGGACGGACCGGAAACTTCCAGGTTTGAACAGCGCTTCGCCGGTTTGCACGGCTGCACACACGGCATCGCGGTCGCCAACGGCACGGTCTCGTTGCGCCTGGCGCTCATCGCGGCGGGCATCCGCGCCGGGGAGGAAGTGATTGTCCCCGCGTACACTTTCTTCTCGACGGCGTCCGCGGTGGTTGAGGCCAATGCCGTTCCCGTCTTCGTTGATATTGATCTCGACACGTTCAACCTCGATCCGGCGGCGGTGGCGGACGCCCTCACGCCCCGCACGCGTGCCATTATCCCTGTGCATTTCGCCGGCCAGACGGCCGACATGCGCTCCGTCCTCTCCCTGGCGAAGAAGCGGAAACTGCTGGTCCTGGAGGATGCCGCCCACGCCCACGGCGCGTTGTGGCGCAATCAACCGGCGGGGTCCATCGGAGATGTGGCATCATTCTCTTTCCAATCCAGCAAGAACCTGACCTCCGGGGAAGGCGGGATCATCACCACGAACGACGACGCGCTGGCGGGGGCCTGCCGCTCGATTCACAACTGCGGGCGCATCCCCACCGGCGTCTGGTACGAGCATCATGTCATTTCGGGCAACTATCGCCTGGGCGAGTTTCAGTCCGCCATTCTTAACTGCCAACTCGACCGCTTGGAGTCGCAGACCAAGACGCGCGATCGAAACGGCCAACACCTCGCAAACCGCATTAGCGAGCTGCCTGGTGTCTATCCCCAGAAACGCATCCCGGATTGCACCCGGCATAGTTATCATCTCTTCATGCTGCGCATTGACCGCCGGGCCTTCGGCGCGCCGCGCGCGGCTGTCGTCAGAGCCCTCCAGTCCGAAGGGGTGCCGTGCTCCGCCGGTTACGGTTTCTCCCTGCCGCGACAGCCGATGTTTCAGAAAAAGGCTTTCGGTCCCTATCTGGCCGGCGTTGCGAATAAACTCGATTATCGGAAGGTCTGCTGTCCCAACAGCGACCTGCTCTGCACGGAACAATGCGTTTGGCTGAGCCAGAACCTCTTTCTCGGCAGCGGGACCGACATAGACGACATCGGTGACGCCTTTGAAAAGATTTACGAAAACCGCGACGCCCTGGCCCGCTGGTGGAACAAGTTCGGGGAGGCCGGGCTGTGAACAAAGCCACCGACTGGCTCAACAAATATGTCGTGCCCCCGTTGACGGCCCTGAGTGAGAACACCTGGCTTTCCGCCATTCGCGCCGGCATGGTTTCGGTGGTCCCCCTGACGATCATTGGCGGTCTCTTCATTATCGTCTCGTTCCTGCCGGTGAGCGGATGGGATAAAATCGTGCATCCTTACCTCGGTTTGCTGCAGGTCCCCGTCGCCGCGACCTTCGGCTTGCTCTCGGTGTTTGTGTGCTTTTCCATCGGCTACGACCTGGGCAAGCAGCTCAAGCAAGAGGCCATCGTCAGCGCCACCATTGCCACGCTGATCTTTCTGATGATCCAACTCCGGCTCGGCCCCGGCCCGGACGACATCGCCTTCTCGATGAGCAATCTCGGTTCCAAGGGGCTGTTCACCGCGATTGTCATTGCGCTCGTATGTGTCCGGGTGCAGAAATTTTTCACCGATCACAATATCGTGGTGAAGCTGCCGGAGAACGTGCCTCCAATCGTCTTTGAATCGTTCCTGTCGCTCATCCCGCTTTTTTTCCTGGTGTTGGTGTTTTGGGTCATCCGGTTTGTGCTTGGGGTGGACATCGACCACCTGGTGCAAATCGCCTTCAAACCCCTGGTGTTCGCGCTCAACACCCTCCCCGGCATCCTGACCTACGCCTTCCTGGTCACGATGCTCTGGTCCGTGGGCATCAACGGCGACAACGCCATGGACGCCATCGTCGCCCCCATCTTCCTCCAGTACCTGGCAGCCAATGTCGAGGCGGTGAGCCATGGCCACCCCATCCCTTACGTAACCGCCTACGGCTTTTTCACCATCTTCGTGAATGTGGGTGGAACCGGGGCAACGATTGCGCTGGCGCTGGTCATGTTGAACTCGAAGGAACCCGGCTACCGCAAGGTCAGCCGGCTCTCCCTGCCGACGCAGATCTTCCAAATCAACGAGCCAATCTTCTTCGGCTTCCCCATCGTGTTGAACCCGATTCTAATGGTTCCGTACATTCTCAACGCGCTGATCCTGACCGCCAGCACCTATCTGCTCATGCAATGGGGGGTGATTCACAAGCCGATCGTCAACGTCCCTTGGACCACGCCGCCCATCATCGGCCATTACCTCGTCACCGGGGGCGATTGGAAGGCCGCGGTGTGGGGAGTGGCCTCTATCGGGATAGCCATGGTGGTCTATTATCCGTTTGCCAAGGCGGCTGAGAGGCAGCGGTTGAAGGCCGAGGCCGCCGGGCAGGCGCGCGAGTAGCCGCAGGCCCCCCGTCGGTGCCGCGCCATTGGCAGGAACGGGTGGAAAGGGTCATTTTCCCGCCAATTGGCGAAAATGAAGGGCGATGTGCGAAAACTCGCCTCTTCGCCACTCTAGAGCTTCGATTCGAGCATGCACCCACCGCGCCCTGTCCGCCGCCACAAATTGCTTGCAATCTGGAAGCGGACCGACTATAAGCTGCGCCCATGAAGACCACGGAATTTCCGTCGCTTTCCACGCCCTCTGATTTCCAAAGGACTCTCAGAAGGCTTTTCGCCGGCCTGCTCGCGCTGGCCGTATGCGCGGTGGCTTGCCCGCAGGGGCTTGCCGCCGAGACCCCCCACCCGTCGAAGTTCAAAGACTTTGGCGAGGTTACCAAAGGCACAAAGGAGTATGAAGGCCTCATCAACCTTTATCAAACCAACGAAACGGTCTATGCCGAGATCAAACCCGGTGTCTTGAACCAAGAGCTGATTGCTCCCATAACCATCGCCCGCGGTTTGGCCATGGCCGGACAACCGCTCAACTTTGGCGATGAATGGATACTGATGTTCCGGCGTGTGGATGACCACGTGCAACTGGTTCGGCGCAATATCCATTACCAGGCGGCCAAGGGCAGTTCCCTCGAAAAGGCCGTCCACCTGAACTACACCGACTCAGTGCTCATGTCCCTGCCGATCATCAGCCTGCCGCCCGGCGGGGGAGTG
>JBJKSV010000578.1:0-3094 GCA_046703605.1 Limisphaerales bacterium | reverse complement strand
CGTAGGACACGGGATTGGGCATCGTAACCGGGCGCGCCCAGGGTTATTTAGGCACCGCCAACTACTTCACTCCGCGATGGTCCACTAACCGGTGGCTTTTCCAGAAGCTCGACTCCTGGATTCGGCGGCGCTTGCGCACACCCGCGGACTTCCTGAAGATTGCCTTTGACATCCCGTGACAGTCCTTTAAATTTCATCTCGCTCCGGATGGGGTCGTAGCTCAGTTGGCAGAGCGCCTGAATGGCATTCAGGAGGTCAGGGGTTCGAACCCCCTCGGCTCCACCATCCCGCCAGAGCCTCCAAGTGAAGTTTTCGCTCGGTCCTGCTGCGTTGATCTTAATTTTCAGCGATTTCTCATCGGCCGACTTGTGCCCGAGTTGTGTCCCACAAATATTTCACTTGTTCTGACGGATAGAGACGGATAAACTGACGGAAAACGACAGATAAAGCCTATGCCTAGAAAGCGGCCTATCACCACGCATGGTTACGAACGCTGGGAGGTGGATTTCGGCGAAGACCACACCGGCAAAAAACAGCGCTCAACCTTCAGAACCGAGGGCGAAGCGGACAGAGCCATCGAAGAATACGAGGGAGAGTTAAAGAAATGCGGCGAGTATTGGGCCCGCATGAAGCCCTTGGACCGCGAATTGGTTGTTGCCACGCTCAAGGACATCGTCGCCCAAGGTCAAACCCTGCCCTCCGTGTGGGCCGATTGGCAGCGATGGCGTAAAGAACACGCCAACAGTGTTACGGAGGTAAAGGCGTACGAGGACGTCATTAAAGAATGGCGGAAGCGGAAGCTCGACGCCGGCAAGTCGCTTGAATATGTGGATGAATCCGACCGTTATGTCCTCCGGAAATTCGGCGACGGACGCATGCGTCAGCCGATTCACGAGATTGCCGTCAAGGATCTCCAGGACTGGATCAACAGTCAGGGTTGGAGTCTTCGCAGCAAGCGCACCAACACCGGCGTCTTCTCCAGCTTATGGCAGACCGCCGTGGATCTTGGCTATACCACGCTCAATATCTGTGATCGCCTTGAGGCGATCGGTGAAATCGCCCCGGACGTGCGAATCTATCCGAACGAAACGGTGATCAACTTGCTGGCGGCGTGCATTTCATCCGAAATCACCCGCCCCGTCCTGCTACCCTTGGTTCTTGGTCTTTTCGGCTGTATGCGCCCCGAGGAAGTCAGTGTTCCGCCGGAGGATACCAGACTGAAAGCTTTTGGGTGGCCGGATATAAACCTCAAGCACAAGCGAATCAATGTGCGCCAGGAAATCGCTAAGACGGGGGATGTGCGAGTCATCCGGCTCCAGCCTGCGGCGGTGGAGTGGATCGAGTTGTGCCAGGAATACGAGTGCCCACTCCCGCCGCTCAATGAACGCAAACTAGTGGACCTTTGCTGTGAAATGATCGGGTTGGACGACTGGATTTACGATGGTTTACGGAAGTGCTGCTGCACGCACCTGCGAACGATTTACCGGTCGGATTATGAAGTCGTCAAAGACATGGGCAACAGCATCCGCATCATGCTGAAGCATTATGCCGATCTGCACACACCCGAGGAGGTCAGCAAAGATTACTGGAAAATAAACCCGGCCAGGGTGAAGGCTCACCTGAAGACCAAGGCCTGGCTGGAGGTGGTCCAAGCCGCTGAAAAAGCAAGGGAAGCTAAGGCCGCGAAAGCGCGTCAAGAACAGATGGCCAATGGAACCGCCAAGCCCGCGAATTGATGGCAATTACTGGGATCTTTCGGGCCTTAACCTTGGCCCTGATCCACTTCACCGAATATTGAAGCCGAGCCGAAAGCTCCTCAATTGTAAGGAGCCTTTCCGGATCGGGTCCAGCTTCGGGCTTCTGAATTACCTTCATGCCAGACTCATTTTATGAGCCGGAGAGCCACTTTGCGCCTTTTGCAATGCCGAAAACCGCTTTTTTTGTTAAATTTTGTCGTGTGACTTTCTAAGTGAGCGGTACATGTATGCGTCTCTTGCTGAAAGGAAGGAATCACCTTTCCCAAGCAGGTTTGACTCGACGCGAATTAGGGATTCGTATCAGTGGGACATTTTGTCGCATTGCCATGTTCAGGCTGCTAGAGCTGAAATGGCCCCCCCCAATTTCGGACAGTGAGCTAAGTTGTGTCTGGGAGAAAACGCTTGATTTTTAGGCTGGAGAGGGACCAGTGTCATCTCAAATGATGGAGGACCGGCGTCCTTTGCCCTCCAACGGCCCCTTTCCCGAGCCTCGGCGGGGCTTTGTGCCTCGCCCACACGCGACCTCATGCCGGACAAACCGAGCAATACAGAGCATCCGAAAGCTGAAAAATCGGAGAATGACAAAGCGCTCAGGAATCTGGTCAAAGCCCTGGAGAGGGGAAAGAGTTCAACACCGGTGATGGAACAAATTGAGAAAAGCGAGATACGGGGGAAACGGCTGGACAAAGAAATCGAACTAGAAGTTCAACGGCTCAAACACGAGCGTTATACGGTGGATAGTTTTGAAGCGGTGCCGTGTTCGACGCGCTCGATTTCCTCGATCAGAATAAGCATCCGGCGACTTCCGGGGGGGCTTGAATGCCCTTAACCGGCCTTCCCGAACCATGCGGCGCACGCTTTCCCCGCTGGCGTGAAAGTTCCAGCACTCTGCGAGTTGCCTGGGCGTAAGCGCCCTGGGATTTCGAGAATGCGCCACCCCAACCCCCGGTTTGTTTTTCATATAAGGTGTCTATCTCACCTTGGCCCTATTGCTTGCAACCGGATTCGTTTTCACGAGCTGCAAATTCTGGCGCTCCTGTTCGGAAGTCGCCGGCAATCGACCGGCATTTGCAATTTTCGTTGGCTACCAAAATCACGGGATTCGCGTGGAGGTCGTCCAGGACTTGCCGACCCGTGACGTTTCTGCCTGCTTGGTTACCGGGTTCTCGCCTCGCTTCCTGGAGAGACGCCAACGGCGCGAGTGGGTAGCCTTCTCGCTGAGCGTGATGCGCGTCATTCATGACTGAGGTTGCCCGCGCGGAAATGGCTGGTCAGCCCGCGTGCCTCGGCTAATATTACTATGTTAAGTATTGACGCCGCTTTTTTTGATGCCATAC
>JBJKSV010000577.1:0-8226 GCA_046703605.1 Limisphaerales bacterium | reverse complement strand
CTCGCGCATCACGCTCATCGAATGGGATCCGGGCTTGCAGCGCCATCGTGACGAAGCTCCGGCCGGGGGCGGAACGAGTCTTGAGATGAAATGCCAGCACTGCTGGTCGAATGAGGTGAGGTCCGCGGAACCGTTAGGCGACGTCTTTCTGTGGCTGCATTTGATCGATAAGAAGGGTGAGGGCGATTGGCCACTCACAGACATCGAGCGCCAGTTTAACGTCAAGCGCGGGAGGGACCTGCATTACACCGAGGGATTGGGGGGCATGGCGGCGCTGGCGCCGGCCGATATGCCGCTCATCTTCCAGATGTGGGATGCTTTGCTCTACCTGACCGGCGGAGAGGGGTTCGGTCTGCCCGCGTGGGAAGCGATGTGCGTGGGGCGGCCTGTCGTTTACACGGATTATTCCTCGCACGCGGAGTTCTTACGCCGGGCGAACGGCGGTCTTCCCGTTGGCGGCATCCTGCAGCCGGAAGCCAAGTCTGGTGTGTGGCGCCTGATCGCTGACGTGCCGCAGGCACTGGAAGCGGTGCGAAGACTTTATTTCAACCGCGAGCTAGGCCGGCAGATGGGGATGAACGGTCGCGCGTTTGTCCAGGACTTCAGGCCTGCCGTCCAGGCCGACAGATGGCACGAGATGTTGCAGCGGGTCATGCATGGTTAGCGGCGGACGTTCGGCCAGCCCTCCGCGATTGAAAAGCGGCATCTCGGTGGCCAGAGAAAACCTCAGGGCGCAATGTTTGCAAAGTCGTTATGAATGCTCGACTGATTGAATTCGCCGTCCTCCCGTTGCTGGCTCTCGCGTCTAATGCCGCCGCCCAGCCGAGGGCGGGCCAGGTACTCTGGAATTGTCAACTGCCAGGGGGCACCAGTTCCTCGCCCGCGCTGGCTGCCGACGGGACGCTTTACCTCGAAGGCCAGGCCATCACCAACAACGGGACGATGGCCTCCAACAAGTGGACTGCGCCCTTCTGGGATAACCCCGCCATCGGCCCAGACGCGACGATCTACTCCGGCAACGACTGGGTCGGGGGACTGACAGCGGTCAGTCCCGACGGCTCGGTCGAATGGAGGTTCCCCGCTTCGGGCGCGATCTCGACCCCAGCCGTCGCCGCCGACGGAACGATCTACTTTCAGGACTTCTCAGGGCTTCACGCGGTCTCACCCTCCGGCCGGGAGATCTGGAGGTCGCTGCCCGGCGACTACACGCCACCGCCGCCAGCCGTCGGGCCCGATGGGACCATCTATGCGGATGCCAGGAGCTATTCAGTGAAGTTTGCGATCAGTCCGCTCGGGGCTCGGGACTGGACGTACCCACGGTCGGGGGATGTGGCGCTTCTACCGGACGGGACCATCCTCGCCGCGGTGGACGGCCTGTGCGCCATTGCCCCCGCAGGCACGAACCGCTGGTGCGCCGGGCGGTACGTGGTCGGCCCGCCGACCGTTGGCCCGGACGGCACAATTTACGCCTCCACATCGGGTGCCAGGAGCCTGGTCCCTTTGGCCCCAACGGCGACCTTAAGTGGGAGGCCTTGGGGTACGCCACGCGCCTCTACGTGCAAAATACGTCCCCGGCCGTCGATGCGGGAGGGATGATCTATTACTGTGTTTCGAACAGCCTGTGGGCCTTGGATCCCCAGGGCAACGTGAAATGGAAGATCACGACACCCGAGGCTCCCCCGGTTCCCGGTGACGAACTGGCCAACTCCTCGCCCATAATCGGACCGGACGGCACGATCTACGCCGTGCTGGGAAGCACGCTCTACGCCGTTGCCTCCGGCACGAACGGCCCGGCCAATTCGCCCTGGCCAATGTACCGCGGCAACGCGCAGCACACCGGGCGGATTCAGAAGCCCGTTCTCAGCCATCCGAAGAAGCGCAGCGACGCCAATTTGCAATTCGAGCTTTGTGGGGATGTGGGCCAGGCGGTGACCGTCCAGGCTTCAACAAACCTGAACACCTGGACCTCGCTCACCAGCCTCGTGACGACGGCGGTCGATACGCCCGTGGTTGACCTGACCGCGAGCAATTCACCCGCCAAATTCTATCGCGCGAAACTAGGACCTTAGGAAAGGTATTGTGGGGGTGGTTTCCACAAAGAGGCCGTTCCTCCGGAACTGGAAGAGGTTGGCGGCATCGCGGGCATCGCCTTCGAGTCGAATGACCCGGAACGACGCCACCATCTGATTCCTGCCTGCCATCGGCGTGGAACATCCGGGCAACACCAACAGCGCGAAGAGGGGAAGTGCGAGGCGCCTGGTCACCTGTTCGGCGGGACGGGTGGCAGAGGCAGGGTCTCGCCTATCTCGGTTTGAGGGGTTTGATAGAGGCCGGGTTTAAGACCCGCCAGCGGATCGACGGAGCGGTGATTGCGCCACAGCGCCCGGGCCCACGCCACCATTGCAAGCAGCGCGACCAAGCCGATGAGAATGGCCGCCCTGGGCAGGCTGACCTTCGAGAACAGGAGCATCAGCTTATCCAGCACTCCGTCCGAGGCGGGCACCAGCGGGGGCGGTTCCGCAAACTTTGGGGTCTGCTTCAGCTCCTCCTCGAGGGCCTTCATCACCTCCGCTTCGTCCAGCCTCAGCAGCCGGACGTAGGTGCGAACAAAGCCGCGGATATAGACCGGCGCCGAAAAAGCGCCATAATTCCCCTGCTCCAGCGCGCGCAGATGGTGGCCGCGGATTTTCGTGATCTGCGCCGCATTCTCGACGGTGAGGTGGTTGGCCTCGCGTCCCAAGCGCAGTTGTTCAGCAACCGAAGACATGACTATCTCCTTTTACTGTTATTGGCCGGCCCTTGGCAATCCTGAACCGCAGAGGGAAACCACGGAATACATGGAATACGCAGAAAAGGCAGCGGCAGGCGGTAACTCGCTTGGAAGCAGCGTCCCACGCCAGCGGCGCCCATCCAGCCCGGCCCTTCCGTGTGCTGGGTGTTATCGGTGGCTTTCCTCACCTTTTCCCGCATTTCGTGTATTTCGCGGTCTCTGACTCTGTGTTAACCTAAGGCATGAAGTGGGTTGGGTTGACCGCGGTTATATCTGTTTCGACGTTCTTGGCGCCGGCGCTGTCAGGTTGCTCCAGGCCCGATGCCGATGCCGCGCCTGCACTGTCGTCCGCGGCCGTTGAACAACGTGAGGATTTCCCTATGCAGAGCACGAACAAGCCTTCTCAGGAGGAGTTGCGCAAAGATCTGACGCCGCTCCAGTATGAGGTGACCCAGCACGCCGCCACTGAACCGCCGTTCCGCAACGAATACTGGGACAACAAGAAACCGGGTATTTACGTCGATGTTGTCTCCGGCAAGCCTCTTTTCAGTTCCCTTGATAAGTTTGATTCCGGCTGCGGTTGGCCGAGCTTCACCCGCCCGATTTCCAACGAAAACATTTTCGAGCGGCCCGACGATTCGCACGGGATGGAACGGACTGAGGTCCGCTCCAAAGTGGCCGATTCGCACCTCGGCCATGTCTTTGACGACGGGCCGGGGCCGACACACTTGAGATTTTGCATCAACTCGGCCGCCTTGCGCTTCATCCCATTAGACAAGATGCAGCAGGCCGGCTATGGAGCTTACCTTGAACCGTTCATCAAGGCGGGGTTGTATCATCCGCCATCGGCTGCCACAGGTTCGCCAGGGAAGTAACTCCCGCCGCGCCATGCCCGAAGCTGGATGGATGGTGGATGGTGGATGATGGACCGGTGGACAGATCCCACCCATCAATGGATTCCTAACGGCTTTGTTCAACGCTAACGCACCCCATCCATCATCCATCCGTCGAAAATGCTGGCGCTTTGCCCGAAAGGAGCCAAAGTGAAAGGACAAAGAGAGAGAACACAGCTATGCTCGTTGTCCATGTTCATGCTAAGGTGAAACCGGAGTCGGTCGAGGTCTTCAAACAGGCAACACTCGAGAATGCCCGAGAGAGCGTTCGGGAGCCGGGGGTCGCCGCGTTTGATGTCGTGCAGCGGCAGGACGATCCCACCTGTTTCGTTCTGGTCGAGGCCTACCGGTCCGCCGAGGCCCCGGCCGCGCACAAGGAAACCCGACATTACCAAACCTGGCGTGACACGGTTGCCCCTATGATGGCCGAGCCGCGTTCGAGCGTGAAGTACCAGAGTCTTTTCCCGGACGACCGTGACTGGTAACCCCATGCATTTCCAATTTGCCACCGCCGGCCAGGTCCGCTTCGGAACGGGTGTTCTGGCTGAAGCCGGCCCAGCCGCCAGAGGATTTGGGACTCGGGCCTTGGTCGTGGCTGGCAGGGAGCAACAGCGCGCCGCGCCTTTACTGGGAGTCCTGGGTGACAGCGGGGTGGAGACAACCTGCTTTTCCGTTCTCGGCGAACCGGAAGTGGCGACAGTTAAGGAAGGAGTGACTCTGGCGCGGCGAAAGCGATGTGGTGTAGTCATCAGTTTCGGCGGGGGGAGCGCCATTGATGCCGGCAAAGCAATCGCGGCGATGCTCACTAACCCCGGCGAAGTATTGGACTACCTGGAGGTAATTGGCGGAGGCAAACCGCTGGCCAAGCCGGCCGCGCCATTCATCGCCATTCCCACCACGGCCGGCACCGGCTCGGAAGTCACTCGGAACGCCGTGCTGGCCTCTCCTGAACACCGGGTCAAGGTAAGTCTGCGCAGCCCGTCCATGCTGCCTCGGCTGGCGTTGATTGATCCCGAATTGACGTATGATCTCCCTCCTGCCATTACCGCCCGCACCGGCTTGGACGCCCTCACACAACTCATCGAGCCGTATGTCAGCAGTCGCGCCAACCCTCTTACCGACAGCCTTTGCGTAGAAGGCATCGCGCGCGCGAGCCGGGCCCTGCCTGAAGCGTTCAAGAATGGAAGGGCCGCTGCGGCGCGGGCAGACATGGCGCTGGCGGCCTTGTTTGGCGGTCTGGCCCTTGCCAACGCGGGCCTGGGAGCGGTGCATGGGTTTGCCGGGCCAATTGGCGGACGGTTTCCGGCCCCGCATGGGGCGGTATGCGCGGCGCTGTTGCCGCACGTTATGAGGGTCAACCTGGCGGCCCTGCAGCAACGCCAGCCTTCCTCCGAAGCCCACGTCCGCTACACGCGTATCGCGCGGTTGCTGACCGGCATTTCGGATGCCAAGGCCGAGGACGGCATTGCCTGGATCCGGAGGCTGATTGCCGATTTGCAGATCCCGTCCCTGGGCGCGTACGGGATTGAGCGGGAGCATTTCTCTGAGTTGGTGAAGCACGCGGCCAAGGCCAGCAGCATGAAAGCCAACCCGATCGTCCTCACGCCCGAAGAGATGGAGGAGGCGCTGGAACGGGCGCGGTGAGGGGCGGAACGGGCGCCTGACGCCATTTTTCTTGCGCGCCGTATGCTGGCGACTAACTTCGGCGCCATGAGATGTCATCTGCTTTTGGCCTTGATGGCCGCTTCCCTGCTGGCAACCCACTCCGGGCGGGCCAGCGGCGGTGTCGAGCCTGGTTTTACCCCGCTGTGTGATGGCAAGACTTTCAATGGCTGGAAGCGGGCTGAAGAGAGTCCCAATACATGGACGATCCAGGATGGGGCATTTGTGGCGCACGGGGCGCGATGCCACCTCTTCTATGTGGGCGATCCGAAGCCGTTCAAGGATTTCGATCTCAAGGTGGATGTCATGACCAAACCGGGGTCAAACGGCGGCATCTACTTCGACACGAAATACCAGGCCGAGGGCTGGCCCAAGACAGGAATTGAATGCCAGGTGAATAATACTCACAGCGACTGGATCAAGACCGGAAGCCTTTACGGCCTGGTGAACATCGCCCGCTCGCCCGCCGAGGACAACAAGTGGTGGACGCAGGAGATCATTGTCCGTGGCAGGACGGTGACGGTGCTGGTCGATGGCAAGCGGATCTTCGAGTACCGCGAGCCGCCTGGAGTCGAAGACCAAAAGGATTTCGGCAGGAAACTGTCCGGGGGGACATTCGCCCTCCAGGGCCACGACCCGAACAGCACGGTCTATTACAAAAACATCCGCGTGAAGCGGCTGGATAACTAGTGGGGCGAAACCTAAACCATGAAACAGGAGGCGCCCATGGCGGGAGGGCGCTTGGGAGCCAGGACTGACGGTTTACGATTTCCCTGCGATTGCACGAGCAAGTTGCGCGGAGAGGGGAAAAGTGCTTTAATGTATGAAGATCATTAGCTCGTTGAACAAAGAAACCGGTTCCCGATCTCTGTTTATGAAAATTAAACGCCGCGAATTCCTCAAACGTTCCGCCCTTGGCATGGGGGCGGTGGTGCTCGGAACGAATCTTGTTCCCGCCTCGGAAACCAAGCCTGTCTTTTGCGATCCCTACGAACGGGTGCCGCTGGGCAAAACCGGCTTGAAGGTGAGCCGGCTCTGCCAGGGGACCGGAATGCGGGGGGGCAATCGCCAATCCGACCAGACGCGCCTGGGCAAGGAAAAGTTCGATGCCCTGCTGCGGGGCGGCTACGAGCGCGGCATTCGCGACTTCGACCTTGCCGACCTCTACGGGACGAATCCCTACCTCCTGCCGGCCCTGAAAGGGATCCCGCGGGACAGTTTTAACATTTTTACGAAGATATGGTTTCGCCCTGGCGGCATCCCCGACCGCGACCGCCCGGACGCGGACGTGGTCATTGCGCGTTTTCTCAAGGAGATCGGCACCGATTACATCGACTTGGTGTTGCTGCACTGCGTGGAATCGCCCAACTGGCCTGAGCACCTCCGCAAGCAGATGGACATCATGGAAAAGCTCAAGCAGAAAGGCGTCATCCGTGCCCATGGCGTTTCCTGTCACAGCATCGGTGCTCTGGAGGCCGCCGCCAACGAACCGTGGGTCGATTCGGTCCATGCCCGCATCAATCCTTATGGCATGAGCATGGACGGCCGACCGGACAAGGTGACTCCGGTCCTGCGGAAGATCCATGAGGCAGGCAAGGGTGTCGTCGGAATGAAGCTCATTGGTGAAGGCCGCCTTCGCAATGATGGCGAGCGGCGCGATGCCTCGGCCCGGTACGTGGTCAATCTCGGCTGTGTGGACGTATTCAATGTCGGCTTCGAAAAGGTCTCCGAAATTGACGATTTCGCCGCCCGCCTCCGGAAGGTGCCAATGAAGCAGGCCTAGAGACGTGAAAAGCAAAATGTGAAACCTGCGGCGCCGTGGCAAGGTCGAGGTTGGGAGGGAGGACTCACGTGGGCGCATCCGGCCAGGGCCACCGGCAAATGCTAAACAAGCTCGCGAGCCAGGTAGGGCGCGTCACTCCCTGCGCGCCGCCCAAGAGGTTTGGAAGTGGCGGCGGCGCGCAACGAGCGACGCGCCCTACCCCAGCCGGATCTCATGGGTGGTCCAGTCAAGATGCGCCCGACACACGTCCCACGATTGCCTTGCTATCACACTCGCAGCAGCTTTTCCAGACCAAGGAAACCAACAATCTTGTCACGCGCCCGGATTATTGCTGGCCGCTCCTTCGGCATTGACACCGGCCATTGCTGCGGTATGGTCCGCTCTTCTGAACCGATCAGTAGATTCTGAATTATGCCGAATACCAAATCAGCCGAACGCCGGATGCGCAATAGCGTCCGCAAGCTCTCCCATAACCGATCCATAAAGTCGCGCTTGCGAACGCTGGAGCGGGGTTACCTCGAACTTCTGGCCAACGGGAAAAAGGAAGACGCGGGCAAGGCGTTTCAGAGGATGACTTCGGCCATCGATAAGGCCGCCAAGACGGGCGTCATGCACCGCGCCGCGGCAAACCGGAAGAAATCACGCCTGGCGACCAGGCTGGCTCGCGCCCCGCAGCCACAAGCCGCTTGACTCGAATTGGTCTGGACCCTGAAGAAGCGGCAGCGAGTTTTTCGAATGGTCTCGGCAACGGTCCTTAGGTAGGGTGCGCAGTCCTCTGGGCGCCGCACTACCGTCGAATGTCGCCGATTGTCCCGAGCGCGGCGCGCAGAGGACTGCGCGCCCTACCCGCGCTGGGAAATATTCGGGCTAATCGGTCTGGGTAAAACGCTTCGAGCCAGCCCATCCCATCTTTGCGAGGCGGAACTGACACGCCGTCAAGAGGCAGCCTAAGCCGTAGCGGATGCTTCGGCAGACGTTGATGGAAGAGGCCTCGGGAAAATAGCGGGTCGGGCAACTCACCTCGGCGATGGTAAAACCGTGCCAGAGCACCTGGGCCAGCATTTGGTTGTCGAAGACGAAATCGTCGGAGTTGGCAGCGAGCTCGAGTTGCTCGATGA